>NZ_JBIUWM010000015.1:3539-101527 GCF_044743445.1 Pseudomonas sp. NPDC087615
TCGTCGACAGTGCCTTCCATTTCGAAGCTGTCTTCTTTCGACATGCAGTAAAGCCCTCGGTATCCAATGAATGGCCCGGTGCAACTGCGCCAGGCAAAAGCGGCGTGCATTGTGCCCGAAAAATGGCGTTTACGCCAAGGGGTTTAGGGCTTGGGTTTAGTTCAGGATCACCCAGCGCTGATTAATCAGCAGTTCGATGGGGCGATACTGGGTCTTGTAGTTCATCTTTTTGCAGTTCTTGATCCAGTAACCCAGGTAAACCGCCTCAAGCCCCATGCGTTGGCTTTCGGCAATTTGCCACAGGATGGCGAAGCGGCCCAGGCTGCGGCGCTCTTCGGCGGGCTCGTAGAAGGTGTACACCGCTGACAAGCCGTTCGGTAGCAAATCGGTCACTGCCACCGCCAGCAACCGTCCGTCGAGACGAAATTCGTAAAAGCGCGAGAAGGGCAGATCACGTACCAAAAACGTGGAGAATTGATCGCGGCTCGGCGGATACATGTCGCCGTCAGCGTGACGCTGTTCGATGTAGCGCTGGTACAGGTCGAAATATTCTTCGCTGAATTTGGGTTTGGCCGGATGAACCTGCAAATCGGCGTTGCGCTTGAAAATGCGCTTTTGCTGACGATTGGGGGTGAATAGCGCCACCGGAATGCGTGCAGGCACGCACGCATTGCAATTCTGGCAATGGGGGCGATACAGATGATCGCCGCTGCGACGAAAGCCCATTTCCGACAGATCTGCGTAAACATGCACATCCATGGGCTGGCTCGGGTCGAGAAACAGGGTCGTGGCCTGCTCCTCGGGCAGATAACTGCAAGAGTGAGGCTGAGTGGCATAGAACTTCAAACGCGCCAACTCGGTCATGATCAACCCTCGGGATAAGCTGGTGAATTAAGTGTAAGCCACGCGCGCAAAAGTCGCTCAGCAAACCCAGGTCGCATGATTGGGCTGATCCAGATGCCGAGCCAGATAATCCGCGAATTCGTGGCGGGGAATCGCCCGGGCGCCGAGGCTGTGCAGATGATCGGTCGGCATCTGGCAGTCGATCAGCACAAACCCCGAGTTCTTCAGGTGCTGTACCAAGGTGGCAAAGCCATATTTGGAGGCGTTATCAGCGCGGCTGAACATCGATTCACCAAAAAACAGCTGTCCCATCGCCAAGCCATACAGGCCACCGACCAGTTCGCCCTGATCCCGGACTTCCACTGAATGAGCGAAGCCGCGCCGGTGGAGTTCAATGTAGGCCTCCTGCATGGCTTCGGTGATCCAGGTGCCATCGGCGTAGTCCCGTGGCGCGGCGCAGGCGTGGATCACCGCCTCAAAGTCCTGGTCGAAGGTGACCTGGTAGCGTGCTTGGCGCAGTAATTTGCCGAGACTGCGCGAGACATGCAGTTCGTCGGGAAATAGCACGGTGCGAGGGTCCGGTGACCACCAGAGAATCGGCTGGCCCTCGGAAAACCATGGGAAGCAGCCATGACGATAAGCCTGAATCAGGCGATCGGCGGACAAGTCGCCGCCCGCGGCGAGCAGTCCATTGGGGTCGCGCATGGCCTTTTCCAGCGGCGGAAAAGTCAGGGTATTACGTTGTAACCAAGTCAGCATGGCATCCAGGCTTGCAGAAGGGGAGGGCGGTGTGGGCTGTTAGCCCGCGGTAAAGTGTGCCGCTAAATGGCGCGAATGTCGTGCCGATCCTGCCTGACGTTTGCAGTGTTGCAACTTGGCAAGCTTGATGTGGTCGTAAGCGAGCGGCGTGGTCGGGCATGCTGTGGGTGGCGATGCTTCGCTATGTTCATCAAATACACCTCATAAGCCTTTGTCACAAAAGACAATGCGTGCTCAAATTGAATCGCAGGTTCTGTACGCTTGGCTATGCTCAAACCTGGGCTTTGAAGCATGGCATCAGACGCACAAACCCGTACAATGCCGGGCTGTTACAGAATATTCGCTGCGTGCGATGCTTATGGCTGTGTTTATGAAAGCATCAGCGCAATGTTAAAAGTAGTCTCAGTTGTGCCCGTCAACTTTTTTACCTGTCTGGATCCGGCAGTTTTTTATCGTCATTCAATAGATGGACGCGCCTTGGGCGCAGGAATAGAAGCGTTTTGAAGAAATCCACCGCAGCACCAAAAACAGTCGTTCCGCTCTGGCGTCAGCAATTGCACTACCGGCTCAAGGAAGGTGCGTTGATCGCCATCGGCGCTTTGTGCCTGTTCCTGATGATGGCCTTGCTGACCTACGGCAAGGACGATCCGGGCTGGAGCCATAACAGCAAGATCGACGATGTGCAGAATTTCGGCGGCCCAGCAGGCTCCTACAGCGCCGACATCCTGTTCATGGTGCTCGGTTATTTCGCCTATATCTTCCCGTTGCTGCTGGCGATCAAGGCCTATCAGATTTTCCGCCAGCGCCACGAGCAGTGGCAGTGGAGCGGGTGGTTGTTCTCCTGGCGGCTGATCGGTCTGGTGTTTTTGGTGTTGTCCGGCGCTGCGCTGGCACACATCCACTTTCACGCCGCGACCGGTCTGCCGGCCGGTGCCGGTGGTGCCTTGGGCGAGAGTCTCGGCGATCTGGCGAAGAATGCGCTGAATATCCAGGGCAGTACGCTGCTGTTCATCGCGCTGTTTCTGTTCGGCCTGACCGTCTTCACCGACCTGTCGTGGTTCAAGGTGATGGACATCACCGGCAAGATCACCCTCGACCTGTTCGAGCTGTTCCAGGGCGCGCTCAACCGCTGGTGGTCGGCGCGAACCGAACGCAAACAACTGGTTGCGCAACTGCGTGAAGTCGATGACCGCGTCCATGATGTCGTTGCCCCGAGCGTCACCGACAAACGTGAGCAGGCCAAGGTCAAAGAGCGCTTGATCGAACGCGAGCAGGCCCTGAGCAAGCACATGTCCGAGCGCGAGAAGCAGGTGCCGCCGGTCATCGCGCCAGCGCCGGTCAAGGCGCCGGAGCCAAGCAAGCGCGTGCAGAAAGAGAAACAGGCACCGTTGTTCGTCGACAGCGCCGTGGAAGGCACCTTGCCACCCATTTCGATCCTAGACCCTGCGGAAAAGAAACAACTCAATTATTCGCCGGAATCCCTGGCTGCGGTCGGCCACTTGCTGGAGATCAAACTCAAGGAGTTCGGCGTCGAGGTCACGGTAGATTCGATTCACCCGGGCCCGGTGATTACCCGTTACGAAATTCAGCCCGCCGCTGGCGTCAAAGTCAGTCGCATCGCCAACCTGGCGAAAGACCTCGCGCGTTCCCTGGCGGTGACCAGTGTGCGCGTGGTCGAAGTGATTCCGGGCAAGACCACGGTCGGTATCGAGATCCCGAACGAAGACCGGCAGATCGTGCGCTTCTCCGAAGTGCTGTCGACGCCTGAGTACGACAACTTCAAATCACCGGTCACGTTGGCGTTGGGTCACGACATCGGCGGCAAACCGGTCATTACCGATCTGGCGAAGATGCCGCACTTACTGGTAGCCGGTACCACCGGTTCCGGTAAGTCGGTGGGTGTGAACGCGATGATTCTGTCGATTCTGTTCAAGTCCGGCCCGGAAGACGCCAAACTGATCATGATCGACCCGAAAATGCTTGAACTGTCGATCTACGAAGGCATTCCGCATTTGCTCTGCCCGGTGGTCACCGACATGAAGGACGCCGCCAATGCCCTGCGCTGGAGCGTTGCGGAGATGGAGCGTCGCTATAAGCTGATGGCGAAGATGGGCGTGCGTAACCTGTCCGGCTTCAACGCCAAGGTCAAGGAAGCGCAGGACGCCGGTGAACCGTTGAGCGATCCGCTGTACAAGCGTGAAAGCATTCATGACGAAGCGCCGCTGCTGAGCAAGCTGCCGACCATCGTCGTGGTCGTCGATGAATTCGCCGACATGATGATGATCGTCGGCAAGAAGGTTGAAGAGTTGATTGCCCGGATCGCGCAGAAAGCACGGGCGGCAGGTATTCACTTGATTCTCGCGACCCAGCGGCCGTCGGTGGACGTGATCACCGGTCTGATCAAGGCCAACATTCCGACGCGTATGGCGTTCCAGGTGTCGAGCAAGATTGACTCGCGGACCATCATCGACCAGGGCGGCGCCGAACAACTGCTCGGCCACGGTGACATGCTCTACATGCCGCCGGGCACCAGCCTGCCGATCCGGGTTCACGGGGCGTTCGTTTCCGACGAAGAAGTACACCGCGTGGTTGAAGCGTGGAAACTGCGCGGCGCACCGGAATACAACGACGACATCCTCAACGGTGTCGAAGAGGCGGGCAGCGGCTTCGAGGGCAGCAGCGGTGGTGGCGACGGCGATGATCCGGAAGCCGATGCGCTATATGACGAAGCGGTTCAGTTCGTCCTCGAAAGCCGTCGCGCATCGATTTCCGCGGTGCAGCGCAAGCTGAAAATCGGCTACAACCGCGCCGCACGAATGATCGAAGCCATGGAAATGGCCGGTGTCGTCACCTCAATGAACACCAATGGGTCGCGTGAAGTCCTGGCTCCGGGCCCGGTACGCGACTGATTCAGCGCCCCTGATGACTAACAAAAGGACGGCGCAATGATGCGCCGTCCCCTCCCAACGAGTATTCAAGAGGACTCCCATGCGTCTTATCCGCATGCTGCTGCCAGTACTGGCTTTGACCACACTCACGGCCCACGCCGATGACAAGGACGTGGCTCGTCTGACCCAATTGTTGGAAACCTCCAAGACCCTGACCGCTAACTTCTCGCAACTGACCCTCGATGGCAGCGGCACTCAGTTGCAGGAAACCACTGGCGACATGACCCTGCAGCGCCCGGGCCTGTTCTACTGGCACACCAATGCGCCGGCCGAGCAGACCATGGTCTCCGACGGCAAGAAAGTCACCCTGTGGGACCCGGATCTGGAACAGGCCACCATCAAGAAGCTCGACGAGCGTCTGACCCAGACTCCAGCGCTGCTGCTGTCGGGTGACGTGTCGAAAATCAGCCAGAGCTTCGACATCTCGGCGAAAGAGGCGGGCGGCGTGATCGACTTCACCCTCAAGCCGAAAACCAAGGACACCCTGTTCGATAATCTGCGCCTGTCGTTCCGCAACGGTCTGCTCAATGACATGCAACTGATCGACAGCGTTGGTCAGCGCACCAACATCCTGTTCACCGGGGTGAAGGCCAACGAAGCGGTGCCGGCGTCCAAGTTCAAGTTCGACATCCCGAAGGGGG
Source organism: Pseudomonas sp. NPDC087615 (assembly GCF_044743445.1). Taxonomy (NCBI): domain Bacteria; kingdom Pseudomonadati; phylum Pseudomonadota; class Gammaproteobacteria; order Pseudomonadales; family Pseudomonadaceae; genus Pseudomonas; species Pseudomonas sp. NPDC087615. The sequence continues at coordinate 8,731 of NZ_JBIUWM010000015.1, forward strand.
CTGACGTCATCCAGGAATAAGCTCCCAAACCCCTTGTGGGAGCGAGCCTGCTCGCGAAAGCGGTATATCAGTCACCTTCAATGTTGAATGACAAATTGCCTTCGCGAGCAGGCTCGTTCCCACAGGGGCAATCATCGGTCTCAAGATCTACTAGAGGTTTCAACGGTACGTGATGGATCTGTTTCGCAGTGCACCGATTGCCCAGCCGCTGGCCGCGCGTTTACGTGCGACCAATCTGGATGAGTATGTCGGTCAGGAGCACGTGCTCGCTCGCGGCAAGCCTCTGCGTGAGGCGCTGGAGCAGGGTGCCCTGCATTCGATGATCTTCTGGGGGCCGCCGGGCGTGGGCAAGACCACGCTGGCGCGATTGCTCGCCGAAGTCTCCGACGCGCACTTCGAAACGGTCTCGGCGGTCCTCGCCGGGGTCAAAGAGATCCGTCAGGCCGTTGAAATCGCCAAGCAGCAGGCCGGCCAGTACGGCAAGCGCACGATTTTGTTCGTCGATGAAGTGCACCGCTTCAACAAGTCCCAGCAGGATGCATTTCTGCCCTACGTTGAAGACGGCACGCTGATCTTCATTGGCGCTACCACCGAAAACCCTTCGTTTGAACTGAACAACGCGCTGTTGTCGCGGGCCCGCGTCTATGTGCTGAAAAGCCTCGACGAGGCGGCGCTGCGCAAGCTTGTCCACCGTGCGCTCACCGAAGAGCGCGGCTTGGGCAAGCGCAACCTGACGTTGAGCGATGAAGGCTTCCAGATGCTGTTGTCCGCCGCCGATGGCGATGGGCGGCGGCTGCTCAATCTCCTGGAGAACGCTTCGGATCTGGCCGAAGACGACAGCGAGATCGGCATCGAACTCCTGCAAAGTCTGCTAGGTGACACCCGTCGTCGTTTCGACAAGGGCGGTGAGGCGTTCTATGACCAGATATCCGCGCTGCACAAATCAGTGCGCGGTTCCAATCCGGATGGCGCGTTGTACTGGTTTGCACGGATGATCGACGGCGGTTGCGACCCGCTGTACCTGGCCCGGCGCGTGGTGCGCATGGCTAGTGAAGACATCGGCAATGCCGACCCGCGTGCCCTCAGCCTTTGCCTGGCGGCGTGGGAAGTGCAGGAACGCCTTGGCAGTCCGGAAGGCGAGTTGGCGGTGGCCCAGGCCATTACGTATCTGGCCTGCGCACCGAAAAGCAACGCTGTGTACATGGGCTTCAAAACCGCTTTGCGCGCTGCTGCTGAAAACGGCTCGCTGGAGGTGCCGCTGCATCTGCGCAACGCACCGACCAAACTGATGAAACAATTGGGCTACGGCGACGAATACCGTTACGCCCATGACGAGCCGGACGCCTATGCGGCCGGCGAAGACTATTTCCCGGAAGAACTCGAGCCGATTCCGTTCTATCAGCCGGTGCCGCGTGGCCTGGAATTGAAGATCGGCGAGAAGCTCAATCACCTTGCCCAACTCGACCGTTTAAGCCCAAGACAGCGGAGAAAATAGTGATTCCATTGATTGTTGCGGTCTCCATCGGCGGGGCCGCCGGTACGTTGTTGCGCTTTGCTAGCGGCAATTGGATCAATGCCAATTGGCCGCGGCACTTCTATACCGCGACGCTGGCCGTTAATATCGTGGGCTGTCTGCTGATTGGCGTGTTGTACGGCCTGTTTTTGATCCGCCCGGACGTGCCGATTGAGTTGCGTGCCGGGTTGATCGTTGGCTTCCTGGGTGGGCTGACGACTTTTTCATCCTTTTCACTGGATACGGTGCGCCTGCTGGAAAGCGGGCAAGTGCCGCTGGCCTTGGGCTATGCGGCTATCAGCGTATTCGGCGGGCTGCTCGCGACGTGGGCTGGCCTGTCTTTGACCAAACTTTGATAACGAGAAACCGACATGCTCGATTCCAAACTGTTACGTAGCAACCTTCAGGACGTAGCGGACCGCCTGGCTTCCCGTGGCTTTGCCCTGGATACCGCGCGCATCGAAGCGCTGGAAGAACAGCGCAAGACCGTCCAGACCCGCACCGAAGCACTGCAGGCTGAGCGTAACGCGCGTTCCAAATCCATCGGTCAAGCCAAACAGCGTGGCGAAGACATCGCACCGCTGATGGCGGACGTCGAGCGCATGGCGGGCGAATTGAGCGCCGGTAAAGTTGAGCTGGACGCGATTCAGACCGAACTGGACTCGATCCTGCTCGGCATCCCGAACCTGCCGCACGAATCCGTGCCGGTCGGCAAAGACGAAGATGACAACGTCGAAGTGCGCCGCTGGGGCACTCCGACCGCGTTCGATTTCCCTGTTCAAGACCACGTTGCCTTGGGCGAGAAGTTCGGCTGGCTGGACTTTGAAACCGCCGCCAAACTGTCCGGCGCACGTTTTGCCCTGCTGCGTGGCCCGATTGCCCGTCTGCACCGCGCATTGGCGCAGTTCATGATCAACCTGCACGTCAACGAGCACGGCTATGAAGAGGCTTACACGCCTTATCTGGTTCAGGCTCCGGCGCTGCAAGGTACTGGTCAATTGCCGAAGTTCGAAGAAGACCTGTTCAAGATTGCTCGCGAAGGCGAAGCCGATCTGTACCTGATCCCGACGGCGGAAGTGTCGCTGACCAACATCGTTGCCGGCGAAATCGTTGATTCGAAACTGTTGCCAATCAAGTTCGTCGCCCATACCCCGTGTTTCCGTAGCGAGGCGGGTGCGTCGGGCCGTGACACCCGCGGCATGATCCGTCAGCACCAGTTCGACAAGGTTGAAATGGTCCAGATCGTTGAGCCGTCGACCTCGATGCAAGCGCTGGAAGGCCTGACCGCCAACGCCGAGAAAGTCCTGCAACTGCTCGGCCTGCCTTACCGCACGCTGGCACTGTGCACCGGCGACATGGGCTTCAGCGCGGTCAAGACTTACGACCTGGAAGTGTGGATTCCGAGCCAGGACAAATACCGCGAAATCTCGTCGTGCTCCAACTGCGGCGATTTCCAGGCCCGTCGTATGCAAGCGCGGTTCCGCAATCCGGAAACCGGCAAGCCTGAACTGGTACACACCCTCAACGGTTCCGGTCTGGCTGTTGGCCGCACGCTGGTTGCCGTGCTGGAAAACTACCAGCAGGCCGACGGTTCGATCCGCGTGCCGGACGTGCTGAAGCCTTACATGGGTGGCCTTGAGGTCATCGGCTAAATGAAATATCTGCCGCTGTTTCACAACCTGCGCGGCAGTCCTGTGTTGGTCGTCGGTGGGGGGGAAATTGCCTTGCGCAAATCCCGTCTGCTGGCCGATGCCGGTGCGCTGCTGCGGGTGGTTGCACCTGAAATCGAAACACAACTGCGTGAGCTGGTCGTGGCCAGCGGTGGCGAATGCCTGGTGCGCGGTTACGCTGAAGCGGATCTGGACGGTTGCGTGCTGATCATCGCCGCCACTGACGACGAAGCGCTTAACGCTCAAGTCTCCACTGATGCCCATCGGCGTTGCGTGCCGGTCAACGTGGTCGACGCCCCGGCCTTGTGCAGCGTGATCTTCCCGGCGATCGTTGATCGCTCGCCGCTGATCGTTGCGATCTCCAGCGGCGGTGATGCGCCGGTGCTGGCCCGGTTGATCCGCGCCAAGATCGAAACCTGGATTCCATCGACCTACGGACAACTGGCCGGTCTCGCCGCGCGTTTCCGTAATCAGGTGAAAAGCCTGTTTCCGGATGTGCAGCAGCGTCGTGGGTTCTGGGAAGACGTGTTTCAGGGGCCGATTGCAGACCGACAACTGGCCGGGCAGGGCGCTGAGGCCGAGCGTCTGCTGCAAGCGAAAATCGATGGCGAAGCGCAGATCACCACGGGTGAGGTGTATCTGGTGGGAGCAGGGCCCGGTGATCCCGATCTGCTGACCTTCCGTGCGCTGCGTCTGATGCAACAGGCTGACGTCGTGCTGTATGACCGTTTGGTTGCACCGGCCATTCTTGATCTGTGCCGCCGCGATGCCGAGCGTGTTTACGTCGGCAAGCGTCGCGCCGACCACGCCGTGCCGCAGGATCAGATCAACCAGCAATTGGTCGATCTGGCCAAGGCCGGCAAGCGAGTCGTGCGATTGAAGGGCGGTGATCCATTCATCTTCGGCCGTGGCGGCGAAGAGATCGAGGAACTGGCCGCGCACGGCATTCCATTCCAGGTCGTACCAGGCATCACTGCAGCCAGCGGTTGCGCGGCGTACGCCGGGATTCCACTGACCCATCGTGATTACGCGCAGTCAGTGCGCTTTGTCACCGGGCACTTGAAGGACGGTTCCACCGATCTGCCATGGGTCGACCTTGTCGCCCCTGCGCAGACGTTGGTGTTCTACATGGGCCTGGTGGGGTTGCCGGTGATTTGCGAGCAGTTGATCAAGCACGGTCGCTCGGCGGACACCCCGGCAGCGCTGATTCAGCAGGGCACCACGGTCAACCAGCGCGTCTTTACCGGCACGCTGGCTGACTTGCCGCGAATGGTGGCGGAGCATGAAGTGCATGCGCCGACACTGGTGATCGTCGGTGAAGTGGTGCAACTGCGCGAGAAACTGGCGTGGTTTGAAGGGGCTCAGGCGCAGGTCTGAAGACCGCGTCATCTCATTCGCGAGCAAGCTCGCTCCCACATTGGATTTGTGAACGACACAGATCTACTGTGGGAGCGAGCTTGCTCGCGAAGAGGCCCTCAAAAACACCGAATCAACTAACCCCTCTGCCACACCCCTTCCCCATTCAACCGCGCCCGATCATGGGCCACGGTAAAGTCCTGCTCTGGCCCCTTCGGCACAACCCCCGTCGGATTGATGGTCTTGTGACTGCCGTAGTAGTGATTTTTGATGTGCTGAAAATCCACCGTCTCGGCTATCCCTGGCCACTGATACAGCTCACGTAGCCAGTTCGACAGGTTCGGGTAGTCGGCAATCCGTCGCAGGTTGCACTTGAAGTGCCCGTGATAGACCGCATCAAAGCGAATCATCGTGGTGAACAAGCGGATGTCTGCTTCCGTCAGGTACTCGCCGGATAGATAGCGATTGGCACCGAGCACACGCTCCAGATGATCCAGTTCTGCAAACACCTCATCGAACGCTTCTTCATAAGCCTGTTGCGACGTGGCAAACCCGGCGCGATATACGCCGTTGTTCACGGCGGGATAGATTCGTTCATTGAGCGCATCGATCTCACCGCGCAGTGGCGCTGGGTAGAAGTCCAGATCGTTGGCGGTCAAACCATCGAAGGCGCTGTTGAACATGCGGATGATTTCCGCTGACTCGTTACTGACGATGCGCTTGAGTTTCTTGTCCCACAACACCGGCACCGTGACGCGACCGGTGTAGTCGGCGGTGTCAGCGGTGTAGCGCTGGTGCATGAAATCGAAGTGATCGAGCTTGTCACCGGTAGAGCCTAGCGACGTGTCGAAGGTCCAGCCGTTCTCCAGCATCAACCAACTGACTACCGAGACGTCGATCAGACTTTCCAGACCTTTGAGTTTGCGCAGAATCAGCGTGCGGTGCGCCCATGGACAGGCGAGGGAAACGTAGAGGTGATAGCGCCCGGTTTCGGCGGCAAAACCACCTTCACCGCTAGGGCCGGGCTTGCCGTCAGGGGTGACCCAGTGGCGGCGTTGCGCCTGTTCGCGCTGGAACGCGCCATCCTTGCTGCTTTCGTACCACTTGTCCTGCCAACGGCCATCCACTAATAAACCCATGTTCAAGACTCCTGAAACCAATAATCGTTGGCGTCGAGTCTATTCCCATGAGTTCGAACAAAAAGCGCAAAGATCAGGCGCAAATGATCGGTTAAATCGATTTATCCCGCGCGGTCCAGTATTGCTCGGCGGTTTCGAATGCCTGCTCACGGCTCTGGCCCAGACCGCGTAGGGCGAGTGCCATGGTCGAGATCAACGCCATCTGCGGATAGCTGTCGACGACATCGCCGCGCCACACGGTTTTCAAATGATCGACGTCCAGCGAGGCTGGTTTGACGTGGCGTTGCGCCGACATTTGTGGCCATTCCTCGTCCCAGCTCTCGCCGCCAGTCGTGCCGTACAGGTGACTGGTGGCATCCGGGTTGATCTCGATTTCGCCGCCATCACCCTTGACCACAATCGCTGTGTCACCGAGCAAACCACTGGCGTCGCGATGCACGGCCTGGTAGCCCGGGTGGAAAATGCTTTGCAGCCCACAGCGTGCGCTCAGCGGATTGAGAATCCGCGCCAGCGAGTGGATCGGTGAACGCAGACCCAGCGTGTTGCGCAGGTCGATCATCTTTTGCAGTGGCGCCGCCCAGTCCACCAGCGGCATGAACGCCAGCCCGCCGTTGTCCAGTGCTGTGCCGACCTGTTGCCAGTTGCGGCACAGCGGGATATTCAGTTCGCCCAGCAATTGCTCGCTGTACAGGCGTCCGGCGGTGTGCGCGCCGCCGCCGTGCATGAAGATGCGTATGCCGTTATGCGCCAGGCACTTGGCCGCCAGCAGATACCACGGCAGGTGGCGTTTCTTGCCGGCGTAGGTCGGCCAGTCCAGATCGACATTCAGCGCGGGTGCCTGCAATCGTTCGCGCAGGGCCTCGGTGAAACCGGCCATTTCTTCGGCGCTTTCTTCCTTGTGCCGCAGCAACATCAGAAACGCGCCGAGCTGGGTGTCTTCGACCTTGCCGTCGAGCACCATGCCCATGGCTTCTCGGGCTTCCTCACGGGTCAGATCGCGGGCGCCGCGCTTACCCTTGCCAAGAATTCGCACAAATTGAGCGAACGGATGTTCGGCGGGTGTTTCGAGGGTGAGCGCTGGAAAGTCGGTCATAAGCAATTCGTCGGTTTGGGCAGGCCCGCCAGTTTCGCGGCGAGTTTGGCGGGGGTGCCTTTGAACAATCGGTTCAGGTGCAGGCTGTTGCCTTTGTCCGGTCCGAGTTTTAACGCGGTGTATTTGATCAGCGGCCGAGTGGCCGGCGACAGCTGGAATTCGGCATAGAAGCTGCGCAGCAGTTCGAGGACTTCCCAGTGTTCTGGCGTCAACTCGATACCTTCGGCGGCGGCGAGGGCGGCGGCGACATCGTGGGACCAATCGTTCAGATCAACCAGAAAGCCGTCCTTGTCCAGGTCGATGGCGCGGTCGCCGAGGGTCATGGAATTCATAGCCAACTGTTGACCTTGTCGTGCTGGATCGACAGTTCGACGAACGCCGGATAATCGATCGCTTGAGCCCAGTCTGGAACCTGCACAGCGCGGGCCTGCGCGTCTTCGGCCAAGACGAAAAGCTTGATTTGACGGTTTTGCAGTGCAGCGAACGGCGCGGTGTTCGGTTGTAGTGCGTACACCGCGTCACCCGACAACAGCAATGCATCGGCGCTGCCGATCAAGCGCAGGCAACTGGTCAGGCGATCGTCGCCGAATGGGGAGTGAGACAACACATGCAAAGTCGACATCAGAGGGTGATCACCTGGTCGTAACGGTCAATAAGGGCGGTGATTTGCTCGGCAGCGAGCGGTTGTGCTTCGTCCAGCGATAGATCGGCGAGGCCACGCGTGCTGGCGCTGTCGGCGCAGTAGAACAACTCTTCTACGCCAAACATCGGCAGCGCTTGCAGATTGGCGCTCAGGTCTTTCTGTTGCAGCGCCTTGGCGTTTTGTCCAGCGGCCAATTGCAGCACTCCGTCATCGAGAAACAGCAGGCCTATCGGCAAATCGAAAGCACCGCCCGCCAGCACGATATCCAGCGTTTCGCGGGCGCCGGGGCCGGACCACGGTGATTGGCGGCTGATGATCAACAAGGATTTGGCCATCTCACGCGCCTCCGAAACAGATCAGGCGGTCAGCGTCTTGCACCGCGTCATGCAACTGGCCGAGGCCGGACAATTCCCACGGCGCACTGACGGAGACGGCGCCGCGTTGGTAGCGCTTGGCTTCTTCGGCGTTCAGCACCCCACGGCGCAGGGCCGCGGCGATGCACACCACGCCGTCCAGTTGTTGCTCGCTGATGAAAGCGCGCCACTGCTTGGGCACATCCAGTTCGTCCTGCGGGGTGACCACCGCGTCGCAGGCGTTGTGGACGCCGTCCTGATAGAAAAACAGCCGGACAATCTCATGCCCTCCGGCCAGAGCGGCCTGCGCAAACAGCAGGGCACGGCGCGAGGAGGGCGCATGGGCGGCGGAAAACAACGCGATGGCGAACTTCATGACGGACTCGATCAGCAAAACTGCGGCCATGATAAAGCTTTATCGGCGAGGCGGCTAAATCGAAGTTGTCTGCTGGCGATTGCGTAGGGTCAGGCAAAAAAATGCTGAGTCGTCAGCGCGGCATGTAACCCAATTGCCAGCGCCTGGGAATTTTCAGAGAGAGCAGCCCGATCATCGCGGCCAGCACACCGCTGACGAACATCGCCTTGAGTCCTAGATGATGTTCCAGCACCGCGCCCAGAATTGCACCGACAAACATCCCGCTCCACGGCACGAGCTGCACGCGCCAGCCACTGCGCCGCTCTCCGAGCAACCATCGGCCCAGGCCACGTCCAAACCGCGATAATGCGCCAGTGACATAGGTGAGCCCTACCGGTAGCCCATTCACTTCTTCGACGGACGCGTTGAGCATGCCCATCGCAATGATCGCTGCGAGCAGCGCTGGCAGTTGCGTATCAAACGGCCAGGCCGCCGACGCGCAGAGCAGGGTGGCGATGCAGAGCAGCAGCGGCAGCGCCCGGCGTCCGCCGAGACGCGCGACGAGCACGCCCAAGGCATTACCGACAATGAACGTCACGACAAGAATCACCAGGCGCACGGTCAGCCCGATATCGCCATCACTGATCGCCACCGCCAGTCGGGTGGTGTTGCCGCTCATGAACGAAACGAAGTCGCCGCTGGCCATGAAGCCGATGGCGTCAGTCATTCCGGCCAGTACCGACAGGCTGGCAACCAGCGCCAGGCCCACACGCCCGCGCCATTTTTGCTTGTGCAGATGGCCGGGGCTGGCGCGGTGAGTCGAGGCGGATGGCAGCATCGGCGAAAGTGTCCTTGAGCGGCGGTTAGGGTTCTATGCCATACAGATCGCAGTATTCCAGCCATTCCATGCCGGCCATCTCCGCGACTTCACGATGCACTTCCAGACGCTGCGCCTGATACTCCTCAGGCGAATCGGCGGTCAGTTTCAAGGTCAGTTCCCAAGCGAACAAGCCAAGGCTTTCTGCCTCCTCTTCATAGGCTTCGTGCAGACGTTCTTCGCGAAACTGCGCTTGGGTTTCGCCTTTGGCCTGGGCCAGCAATGGATTGAGGTGGTCGAGGGTTTCGCGCAAATCAGGTCGCGCGTCGAGAAATAGTTTCAGGGCATGTTCATGTCGCTGGTCGGTAGGCGCCATGTGTTTTCCTTTGTGAGGCTGATGACCTTAGGTTGCCGTAGCTGACAGCGCATGTCGCGCTATAAATGCAGTAAAGCAGAACGATTTCTGCTGCTGCGATGATACAGTCCGCTTTTTTCTGAATGAGCGAACGCAATGCGAATTCTGATGGTAGCGCTGGCGGCGACGCTGCTGGCCGGTTGCGCGGGCCCCGCGATGAACGATGCTCGCACCAAAACCCCTTACAAGGTTTTGACTTCGGACAAGGCGGAGAAAGTAGTGGCTCAGTGTGTGCAATTCGGCTGGCAGGATGAAGCGGTTTTCGGCGTTGATGCCGCCGCGTATCTGGAATCGCGCCAGCAGGGTGGCACGACGGTTTATACCCGTTCGGCTGAGTCGTTTGTCGATGTGCTCACGGGGCCATCGGGCACGACGCTGAATTATTACGCGCAGAAGGATGATTTTGTCGCCAAGCGGCGGTTGGCGGCGTTGGCGACTTGTCTCTGATCGTGCGTTGAAGCGTCTGCCGTCTTCGCGAGCAAGCCCGCCCCCACATTTGAATGCAATCCAATGTGGGGGCGGCTTGCTTACAAAGGCGCTACTGAATTCAATCTACAAGTCGCTTCTGGAAAAAGTGTCGCTTGTGCCCCAGCGGATAATCCGCAATCTCGCCACACTCGCTATAGCCCACTTTCTTGTAAAAATCAGGCGCCTGAAACGAGAAGGTGTCGAGCCAGATCCCCACGCAGTCTTTCTTGCGCGCAAGCTCTTCGGCCATCTGCATCAATTTTGAGCCGATGCCCTGACCGCGCCCCTCTTCCGGCACCGCCAACAGTTCAATGAACATCCACCGATAGAACGTGTGGCCATACAGGCCGCCAAGGATCGCGTCGTGCTCGTCACGGACCAATAGTGCAATGGGCTCCAGTGTCGAGGGACCTGCTTTGGCGACGTTGTGGGCACGCAGCGGCGCCAGAATGGCGTTGCGTTGTTCTTCGTTTGGGTTCTCTGACAACTCGATGCGCAAGTTCATGCATGACTTCCTTGTGGAGTAAGGCGCCAGACTATCCTGCCTGGTGGTCGTGTTCCAAGCGTCAGTTTAAAACCGCAGGAACCACTGCTCCCGCGCCGGGGTCTAGCCTTTTACAGCGTCATTCCAGCACGCGGTTGATGAGGACACCCCATGAACATTTTCGAAGCCCTTCGCGAGAGCCACGACCGCCAGCGCAGCTACGCCAAAGCCTTGGTCAAGACCAGTGGCGACAGCCCCGAGCGGGTCGAGGCCTACAAACAGCTCAAAGCCGAACTGCAAGCTCATGAAACGGCTGAAGAGCGCCACTTCTACATCCCGCTGATGGAGTTCGACAACGGTGTCGATCTCAGCCGCCATGCCATTTCCGAGCACCATGAAATGGACGAAATGATGGAAGAGCTGGACGAGACCGAGATGTCCAGTCCGGCATGGCTGGCGACGGCGAAAAAGCTCTCGGACAAGGTCCACCACCACCTTGAGGAAGAGGAGCAGAAGTTCTTCCAGATGGCCGGAAAGTTGCTCGACGAGAAACAGAAAGAGCAGCTCGCCGGGCAGTACGAAAAGGAGTTCCAGGCTCAACTGCCTTGAGTCGCCGATGCACGATTTTGTAACCTCGACGCGTACGCCTTTGGCTATGTGTCGAGTACGAATCGCCACAATTAACTGTGTTTATATCCAGTATTCTGGCCGCTTTACCGATGATGCCCGGTCGGACTGCGACAAAACCGCCGATGGACAAAAAATCCGTCTCCGTTAGCTTGGAGGCCTCTCCTCGGAAAGGAGAGTTCTTAAATCAACGGAGTGAAAAACATGAATCAACCCCTAACACAAACCCAACTGCGACACGGTCGCGTCACCTCCCCGGCGAGCCGTGGTGCGGTCGCTATCGAGCAAGGATTGCTCGGTGCCTGGCAGGTCAATGAAATGGAAGGTGGCAAGAACTTCCCGGCACTGGCTGCCGGGCCGTTTCCGGCGCCCTACGAAACCGACTCTGACAGTGTCGCGCCACCCGCTGACGGCTACATTCTCAGTGGCGGCAAGACCGATCCCCGCGACTGCGTGAACTTCACCAACGACGAAATGAGCAAAAAGCTCGGTCGTCCGTTCGCTTGGCCACTGCTCAATGTCACGCCGGGTCAGACCCTGGAAGTCAATTGGACATACACCGCGCCGCACACCACGCGTGGTTATCGCTGGCTGATCACCAAGGATGGCTGGGACTCGAAACAACGCATCACCCGGGCACAACTGGAAGCACAACCGTTCTTCGAAGACTTCTACACTCAGGTGCCGTATTACAGCCATTCGGCCGATATGAAGGCCAAGGTTAACCACGAGGTAAAGCTTCCGACGAACAAGAAGGGGCATCACGTCATCGTACTGATGTGGATCGTCGCCAACACCGGCAACGCTTTCTATCAGGCCTTCGACGTCGACTTCAAATAACGGCGCAACGTCGCCAAACCCACACGTTCTGAAGGATTAGAACATGTCAAAAATTGATTTTTCTCTGGTGCAAAACGCGGCGAGCGATGCTGCTGCGCTGATGCCGAGCATTGCCGGTAAAAAGATCCTCATGGGCTTCTGGCACAACTGGCCGGCGGGGCCGAGCGACGGTTATCGTCAGGGCCGATTCGCCAGCATCACGCTGGAGGATGTACCCAAGGAATACAACGTGGTCGCAGTGGCCTTCATGAGAGGCAACGGTATCCCGACCTTCAAGCCATTCAACGTTTCCGATGCCGAGTTCCGCCGTCAGGTTGGCGTGCTCAACAGTCAGGGGCGGGCCGTCCTGATTTCCCTGGGTGGCGCCGATGCGCACATCGAGTTGCGCAGCGGTCAGGAGCAACCGCTTGCCAATGAAATCATCCGTCTGGTGGAAACCTACGGTTTTGATGGGCTGGACATCGATCTTGAACAGAGCGCGATTGATTTCGCTGCCAACAAGACGGTTCTGCCGGCTGCGCTGAAACTGGTCAAGGATCACTACGCCGGCCAAGGCAAGCACTTCATCATCAGCATGGCCCCGGAGTTCCCGTATCTCACCAGCACCGGCAAATACGTCGGCTACCTGCAAGCGCTGGAAGGCTACTACGACTTCATCGCCCCGCAGTTCTACAACCAGGGTGGCGACGGGGTCTGGGTGCCTGAGGCCAACAACGGCGCCGGTGCGTGGATCGCGCAGAACAACGACGCGCTCAAAGAGGACTTCCTTTATTACCTGACCGAAAGTCTGGTGACGGGGACTCGGGGATTCACGAAGATCGCGGCGGACAAATTCGTCATCGGTCTGCCGGCCAACGTCGATGCGGCGGCCACCGGTTATGTGATCGACAAAACCGTGGTGGGCAATGTGCTCAAACGGCTGGCCATCAAGGGGCATCCGATCAAGGGCCTGATGACTTGGTCGGTTAACTGGGACAACGGTGTGAGCAAGGACCGCGTGCCTTACAACTGGGAGTTCAGCCGGCGTTATGGGCCGCTGATTCACGGTACCCTCGCGAGTTAGTTGCAACTGAGTGAGCCCGGTAGCGCTGCCGGGCTTTTTTTGTTGCAGAGATTGTTCGACCATGGCTGCTTACCGATGAAAAAGGGATCAGGCGCCATGTCTACCACAGCCGAGCGGGTCAATATCATCGACACTCAGGTGTTGTCCCACGACTGGTATCTATTGAAGAAAATCACCTTCGACTATCACCGAAATAACGGGGAGTGGCAGCGCCAGACTCGCGAGGTCTATGACCGGGGTAATGGCGCAGCGATTCTGCTGTTCAATCGAGAGAAGCGTTCGGTGGTATTGACCCGTCAGTTCCGCTTGCCGGTGTTTGTCAACGGCCATGACGGTTTGCTGATCGAAGTGGCGGCGGGGTTACTTGAAGGTGAGGCCCCTGAACAACGGATTCGTGCCGAGGCTGAAGAAGAAACCGGCTATCGCGTCAGTGAAGTGAAGAAGGTCTTCGAGGCGTACATGAGCCCTGGCTCTGTGACAGAGAAACTGCACTTCTTTATTGCCGAATATGATGCGGCATCGAAGGTCAGCGAAGGTGGGGGCCTGGAAGAAGAGACTGAAGAACTGGACGTGCTGGAGTGGTCTTTTGATGATGCGCTGGCAGCGTTTTATCGCGGCGAGATCTGCGATGCCAAGACCATCATGCTGTTGCAGTATGCGGCGATGAAAAACCTGTTCGCTGCCTGAATCCAGAGCGAACCGGCTGTAGCATCGGAGCAAACCCATAGAGGCGAGGGAACTTGCTCCGCTGGGCTGCGAAGCGGCTCCGAGTTTTTCGCCAGCGCTGCGCCCTAGTGCGGGTATCAACAGCGCCCAGCCTACCGTTTGAACGGGCAGGCGCAATGCGCAAACCCGGCCATACTGCTTGTTGCGTTTGAAGCGTTCCCCTCTGTTTTGCACAGCCCCTAAAACAAAAAAGAGATCGACTCATGAAGTACGAACCTTTGACCAAATCGCTGATTGCGACCTCACTGGCACTCAGTTGCCTGATGGCTCACGCCGCGTCGGTGGCGCCGGTTGCCGCCGAAAACGGCATGGTGGTGACCGCGCAACACCTGGCCACTCATGTGGGCGTCGATGTATTGAAAAGTGGCGGTAACGCGGTGGATGCGGCGGTGGCGGTGGGTTATGCGCTGGCGGTGGTTTATCCCGCTGCGGGCAATCTTGGTGGTGGCGGCTTCATGACCATTCAACTGGCGGACGGGCGCAAGACCTTTCTCGACTTCCGCGAAAAAGCCCCACTGGCCGCGACCGCCAACATGTACCTCGACAAGGAAGGTAACGTCATCCCCGACCTGAGTACCCGTGGGCACCTGGCGGTCGGCGTGCCCGGCACTGTGTCCGGTATGGAATTGGCGCTGAGCAAGTACGGGACAAAACCACGCACGGAGATGATCGCCCCGGCGATTAAATTGGCCGAGGACGGATTCGAACTGGAGCAGGGTGACGTCGAGCTGCTCGAATACGCCACCGACGTGTTCAAAAAGGACATGCGTGATTCCGGCTCGATTTTCCTCAGCAACGGCGAGCCGATGCAGGTCGGGCAAAAACTGGTGCAGAAAGACCTCGGCAAAACCCTGCGCACCATTTCCGAAAAAGGCGCCGAGGGTTTCTATAAAGGCTGGGTAGCCGACGCCATCGTCACGTCCAGTCAGGCCAACAAAGGCATCATCACCCAAGCCGACCTCGATAAATACACGACTCGCGAGCTGGCGCCCATTGAGTGCGACTACCGTGGCTATCACGTGGTTTCGGCGCCACCACCGAGCTCCGGCGGTGTGGTGATCTGCGAGATCATGAACATTCTCGAGGGCTATCCGATGAAGGAACTGGGCTTCCATTCGGCCCAGGGCATGCACTACCAGATCGAAGCGATGCGCCACGCTTACGTGGATCGCAACAGTTACCTCGGTGATCCGGATTTCGTCAAAAATCCGATCGAGCACCTATTGGACAAAAACTATGCGACCCAACTGCGCAGTGCGATCCAGCCGCAGAAGGCGGGCGTATCGGCTGAGTTGAAACCCGGCGTCGCGCCCCATGAAGGTAGCAACACCACGCACTATTCGATCGTCGACAAGTGGGGCAATGCGGTGTCGGTCACTTACACCCTCAATGACTGGTTTGGCGCGGGCGTGATGGCGAGCAAGACCGGGGTGATCCTCAATGACGAAATGGACGATTTCACTTCCAAGGTCGGCGTGCCGAATATGTACGGTCTGGTGCAGGGCGAAGCCAATTCCATTGCGCCGGGCAAGGCACCGCTGTCGTCGATGAGCCCGACCATCGTCACCAAGGACGGCAAAGTGGTCATGGTGGTCGGCACGCCGGGTGGCAGCCGCATCATCACGGCCACCTTGCTGACCATGCTCAACGTCATCGACTACGGCATGGGCTTGCAGGAAGCGGTTGATGCGCCGCGTTTCCATCAACAGTGGATGCCGGAAGAAACCAACCTCGAAGACTTCGCCGCCAGCCCGGACACGAAGAAAATCCTCGAGAGCTGGGGCCACAAGTTTGCCGGGCCGCAGGATGCCAACCACATTGCCGCGATTCTGGTGGGTGCGCCATCGCTGGGTGGCAAGCCAGTAGGGAAAAACCGTTTCTATGGCGCCAACGACCCACGTCGCAATACCGGGTTGTCGCTGGGTTACTGAAAGGCGTAAAAAAGGGGGCGGGCTCACGTCCGTCCCCGCCTCAAGGATTGATCAAGGAAGGCTCATCATGACAACCGCATTACTGATCATCGACGTCCAGCGTGCCCTGTGCTCGGGCCAATACCAGTGCTACGACATCCTCCGCGTGATCGACACCATCAACGACCTCAGCGCCCGCGCGCGTCAGTCAGGGGTTCCGGTGGTGTTCATTCAGCATGAGGAAAACGACAGCCCCCTGGCCCATGGCGCCGAAGGCTGGCAACTCGCCGAAGGACTTGAGACCTCAGCGAACGATCTGCGAGTACGCAAAACCACACCGGACTCTTTCTATCAGACCGATCTGAGCAAGCTGCTGCCGATCGAAGACTTTGAAAGCCTGGTGATCTGCGGCCTGCAGACCGACTACTGCGTCAATGCCACCGTGCGCCAGGCCCATCAGTTGGGCTACGACGTGGTGCTGGCCTCTGACGCTCATTCCACCCTTGATAACGGCAACATGAAGGCTGAAGACATCATTGCCGAACACAACAAAGACCTCGCGCACCTGACCGGTTCCGTGGCGCGGGTCGACGTCAAACCTGCGACCGAAGTCTGTTTCTAGCTACATTGACCAAGCCAGTCCTGAGTTGAACGCGTTCCGCTTTTGTGCAGCGGCGCTGCAATCAGTCTGATAAAACCTGAGACAAGGGTGGTTGTGACCAAATATTTAAAAAGTCACAAGTTGTCAGTCCTCGGCAGGGTGAGTAAGCTTCTCTCATGAATCAACCATCAAGATCTTCATCCTCGCCGAGCACTCGCGGCCCAGCCGATCACGACATTCGAGACCAGATTGTCGAGGCGGCCAACGAGCATTTTAGCCAGTATGGTTACGGTAAAACCACGGTTTCCGACCTGGCGAAGGCGATAGGTTTTTCCAAAGCCTACATCTATAAGTTTTTTGATTCCAAGCAGGCGATCGGTGAAGCCATTTGCTCCAATTGTCTGGGGCAAATCGTTGCAGCAGTCGAACAGGCTGTTAACGCAGAGGACATTTCTCCGACTGAACGTTTGCGCAGGCTGGTAAAAACCGTGATTGCTACGGGTGTGAACCTGTTTTTCAACGATCGAAAACTCTATGACATCGCGGCATTTGCCGCATCGGAGCGCTGGCCCAGTTCGCAAGTTTATGATGCACATATCAAGCGCTTTATCTTTGACATTGTGCGTGAAGGTCGGGAGGCCGGGGAGTTCGAGCGCAAGACCCCGCTGGACGAGACCGTCGAAGCGATCCATCTCGCGCTACGGCCCTTCGTCAATCCATTGTTACTGCAGCACAATCTGGATTTTATTGAAGTGGCGCCTACGCTGACTTCTAACCTCATCTTGCGTAGCCTCATGCCTTGACCATGCCTTGATCCAGATGTTTAGGCATTGGAATCAAGACGGTCTATTGCTCATCGATTTCTGTTTTTCGACCCCCCTGCGTCAGGAGAAGCATGTGATTTTCATTGTTTGTGACTATTGACTGAAATGGTCACTTGGATAGTATGGGTTTCTGTAGTGCTCAACGTTCTATTTCAGTGATACCCATAGAGTCCAAACAATGAAAAAAATAATGCTCAAGATCCCCCTTGGCCTTGCTGTCGCTTTGGCTTGCGCTGATGTATCTGCCGGTGGCTTTGCGCTCAATGAGCAAAGCGTTAGTGGCATGGGGTCCGGTTTTGCTGGTCGCTCCTCCTCTGCGGAAGATGCCAGCACCGTTTTCGGCAATCCAGCGGGGATGTCGCGACTGAAAACTGAACAGGTCAGCGTGGGTGCGGCAACGCTGTTCGCGAAGTCCGACATTAAACAGACTCGTAGTACGTTTGGGGGGAAGGAAGACGGCGACATGGTGCCGACAACCACGGTACCGATGGGATATTACGTCAAGCCTATCGATGATCATTGGGCGTTCGGTGTCGGGTTTTACGTGCCTTTTGGCCTGATCACCGATTACGGCAGTGGTTTTGCCGGACGCTATTACGCGAACAAGAGCGAAGTTACGACACTGACTTTTCAGCCCACAGTCAGTTATGCCTTCAACGACAGAGTTTCGATCGGATTCGGTCCGACCATCAATCGTATCAGCGGTGAGATATCGGGCATGGTTCCTAATCCGCTAAGCCCTGGCCGCAATGACGGAAAACTAAAAAGTGCGGGCGACGATACTGCGCTAGGTTTCAATGCGGGTATTTTGGTACAGGCGACAGATCAAACCCGCTTGGGGCTGACCTACCATTCCAAGGTCAGTTACCACCTGGATGCCAAAACCAAAGTCAGCGATGGCATCTTCAGCTTGCTTGGCGTCAGCGGTCGTAGCTATGACGCATCAATGGACGTGGACACCCCGGAGTCGGTGGATTTTTCGGTGACCCATCAGTTCAATAACGACTGGACGCTCTATGTTGGAAGTACCTGGACGCGCTGGAGCCGATTTAAAGATCTGACGATTGAGAACAGCGGCTTGCCGCCATTACTGAGCGGCCAGTTGGGTACTATTTCCGAAGAGCAGAACTGGCATGATACGTGGGCTCACGCGATCGGTGCGGCGTATCAGTTGAATAACCAATGGGTACTCCGTGCAGGGTTTTCGGTGGATCAGTCCCCCACCAACAATACCAATCGGGGTCCCCGCATTCCTACCGGCGACCGAAAGGTCATCAGCTTCGGTGCTGGCTGGACTCCAGCGGAAAATGTCACGGTCGATGTTGCTTATTCCTATCTTTGGGAGGAGAGCGTACAGATCAGCGAGGCCTCGGCAACCAGAGGTTCATACAGTGCCAAATACAAGAACAGTGCCAGTGGGCTCGGTACTTCGATTAGTTACCGTTTCTAGCTGAGCGCTGGCGGCGCCACAGGTATCAGGGGCGGGAGCATGTGTTGTCTCCCGACTCTCAAGTACATGTTTTCGGCCTTTACTCTCCCAGCCAAAGTTTTTTTTGGGGCCTTCAAACACCCATGACTTGCGCCATGAGGCTCTGATGAAAGCGACGTGGCGTGGCCCACGTCAAGACAGAGATAGCCTTGTTGCCAAAGCCGGGTACCACGCTCATGCGTCCGGCTTGCAGCGCCCGGATTCCTGCCTGTACGACAGGTTCGGGCTGCATCATTACTCTTTTTAATATCGGCGTGATTTTCTGTCTGGCGCTTTCTGCAAATCCAGTATCTGACATTCCTGGGCAAAGAGCCGTTACCACCACGCCGTCGCGTTTGAGTTCACGATGCAGGGCATCAGAGAACCTGAGGACGTAAGCTTTGGCGGCTGAGTAAACGGCAAAATGTTTAACACCCTGGTAGGACAGCAGGCTGGCAACCATCAGGATATGGCCTTTACGCCTGGCTCGCATGTCTTCTGCAAACAGACGCGTCATCGCGGTCAGGCTGGCGACATCCAGGTCGATCATGGCCAAGGAGCTTTCCAGTGGTTCGTCCAGGAATGCACCCTGCAAGCCATAGCCCGCGTTGTTTATCAGTACGTCGACAACAATATTGCGATCATGCAGATACCGATGCAGATCAATAATCACATTAATGGATGAAAGGTCTGCTTGTTTTACGATCACCTCAATGGCGAAGTGGCTGCGCAATTCATCCGCGAGTGCTTCAAGTTCGTTGAGTCTGCGCGCCACCAGAATCAGCGATCTTCCTTTGGCGGCGTACTGTCTGGCAAATTCTTTGCCGAATCCGCTTGAGGCGCCAGTAATAAGCACCCAGGAATTTTCTCTTTCTGTCATGTTGTAAACACCTGCTGGAGTTTGAAAAAAACTATCTGGGGTTGTTGCTCATCGCGCCGCTACAGGCTGAGATTCAACGGGCTGCCAGCCGCCACCGAGAGACTTGAATACAGCCACCGCGGCACGTGCGGACTCCGTTCGCGCTTGCGCCCTGGCATCGGAGGTCTGCAGCAGTGTCTCGTCGGCACGCAGGACATCGATCAAGCTGGCCGTGCCCTTTTCATAGGCGGTGAATGACGATTCGCGAGCCTGAGTCAGAGCTGTCTCCCCTCTGGTAAGGGTATTTGCCTGGGTTTCCCGATTGACCAGTGAGGAGAGCGCGTTCTCTACATCTTCTGTTGCGCGTAGCACTGACTGGCGGTAGGCGGCCAACGCTTCAGCTTCCTGGCCTTTGGCTTGATTGATTTGGGCGTTGATACGTCCAAAATCGAAGAGTCTCCAGCGTAGGCCCAAAACACCTGCCGACTGACTGGCGCCGCTGGAAAAAAGATTGCCGCTGGATACCGCAGTAGCGCTACCGAGCAGTGCGCTGAGGGAGAATTTTGGATAGTACTCGGCAATGGCTTCTCCAATGCGTGCGTTGGAGGCCGCAAGTCGGCGCTCGGCCACGATCAGATCCGGCCTGCGTCGTAGCAGGTCGGCCGGTGTTCCCAGCGCTTTTAGCGGCGGCGCAGCAGGAATGCTTCCCTCTCTCGCCAGTTGGGTCCGGTGAGTCCCTGGAGGCGTTCCGAGCATTACATCCATTGCATTCATGGCCGCATCCAGACCGGTTTGCAATGCGGGAACTGTTGCCTGGATCCGCGACAGTTCGCCCTCAGTCTGACGAACCTGATAGGTGGCGGCCAAACCCTTGCTGTAGAGCAATTGGATCTTCTCCAGCAACTCGCGCTGTGTTTTGACTTGTTTGTTGGCAATATCCAGTCGTGTCTGTAATCCGCGAAGGGTGATGTAGATGTCGGCAGCCTGCGCGGCGATCACGAGTCGTGTAGCAGTTAAACCTGCTTTGGACGCCTGGTACTCAGCCAGTGCAGCCTCGCGCCCTCGGCGCAGCCCACCCAATACATCGACCTCCCAGCGCGCCTCAAGGTTGGCCTCGTAGGAACTTCCGTATCGGTCATAGCCAGGTGTTGAATTCAACACCTGGCCCAGTGGCGTCTCGACTGACTGATAAGAGCGCGCGGCCTGTCCGTTGATGTTTGCAGAGGGCAGAAGTGCCGCAGTGGCCGCCCCTAATCCGGCCCGTGTCTGTGTGACTCGTGCCGACGCTTGTGCCAGGTCCAGATTCTGCTCCAGTGCCTGGGAGATGAAGGCGGTCAGCAAAGGATCATTAAAGTTTTCCCACCAGGAGACTAGGTTGCTCGGCGTCGCTTCAGGCCGCAGCTCGGCAGAAGGCTGACCCATGTAATGATCCGAAAGCGGAGCGTCTGGACGATGGTAGTCCGGGCCAACCGTGCAGCCTGCCATTAAGCCGGCGCTAACCAAAAGAGCAAAAGGACGGAGGGGAGGCATTGAGATTCCTTGGCGGCGTGTTTGTGACCATATTACGTAATGGTCACATGCTGTCAATTGACTTGATTTGTGTTGTTTCAGAATTGGCTCGATTTTATGAGGTTTCCTAGTTATTGGTCGTCACGCGGGTTATTTGATAGTTCGTGACTGTTGACGATATTGGTCACTAGGCTGAGAATATGACATTCGTCCTATTTTAAGTAAGGGAATCTATGCGCCGGCTCCGACCTTTCCCCATTGCCGCATGCTTGTTGCCTCTCGTCCTGACGGCGTGCGGTGACTCATCCACCGTTGAGGATCCGCGCACGCAGGCCCCTTTGGTAAGGCCCATTGCTGTTCAGGCGTCGTCCGACATCTCTCGTTCTTTCACGGGGGTGGTGGCTGCTCGCGTCCAGGGCGACTTGGGATTTCGCGTATCGGGCAAGGTGCTTGAGCGGCTGGTAGATACCGGTCAGAAAGTCAAGCGTGGGCAGCCGCTTATGCGCCTCGATCCCGTTGACCTGATGCTAGAGGCGCGAGCACAGCGGGAGTCGGTGGTAGCCGCCCGGGCCCGAGCCAGGCAGACAGCCGATGACGAGGCTCGATATCGCGACCTGGTCGCTGCAGGCGCCATCTCTGCATCGGCCTACGACCTGATCAAGGCCGCCGCAGATACCGCAAAGGCGCAACTCAACGCCGCTGAGGCGCAGGCTGACGTTGCGCGTAATGCTTCTGGTTATGCGGTACTGGTTGCAGATGCCGACGGTGTTGTGGTGGAAACACTCGCCGAGCCAGGGCAGGTCGTCACCCCGGGACAAACCGTGGTTCGACTGGCTCGAGCCGGTCAGCGCGAGGCCATTGTGTATTTGCCCGAAACATTGCGTCCGGCTGCCGGATCAACCGCGCAGGCGAAGCTCTATGGGGACAACTCGGGAACCGTTACCGCGAAACTCAGACTGCTTTCGGACTCGGCTGACCGTGTGACACGCACCTTTGAGGCGCGGTATGTCCTCGCGGGGACGCTGGCCAATGCACCGATAGGTTCGACTGTTACCCTCGCAATTGAAGAAGGCTCAACACCAGAGCCGACGTTGCAAGTGCCCATCGCTGCTGTTTTTGACCCAGGTAAAGGTCCAGGCGTATGGGTCATTAGCGGCTCACCCGCAAAAGTGACCTGGCGACCGGTGCAAGTCCTGGGTTTGAGCGACGACTCGGCGCGAGTCACCGGTAACCTCAACGTCGGCGAGCAGATTGTCGCGCTAGGCGCACATCTGCTGCGCGATGGGGAGGCGGTGAGAGTGCCTCAGCAGGATCACGCCAATGTTGCCGGGAGTCGTCCATGAACGAGGGGCGATTCAATATTTCCGCGATCGCGGTTCGCGAGCGATCTGTCACCGTGTTTCTGATTTTTCTGATTGCCGTTGCAGGTGTCCTGGCGTTCTTCAAATTGGGGCGTGCTGAGGATCCGCCATTTACGGTCAAACAGTTGACAATCATCACGGCGTGGCCGGGGGCTACAGCACAGGAGATGCAGGACCAAGTGGCCGAGCCACTTGAGAAGCGTCTGCAAGAACTCAAGTGGTATGACCGCTCTGAAACCTATACGCGTCCGGGCCTCGCTTTCACGATGGTGTCGCTGCTCGACAGCACGCCACCCTCGCAAGTGCAGGAAGAGTTCTATCAGGCGCGAAAAAAAATGGACGATGAAGCCATCAGGCTGCCGGCGGGTGTCATCGGGCCCATGATCAATGACGAGTATTCCGACGTGACATTTGCGCTCTTCGCTCTGAAAGCCAAAGGCGAGCCGCAGCGCTTGCTGGTGCGTGATGCGGAGTCTCTGCGACAGCGCCTGTTGCATGTGTCAGGTGTGAAGAAGGTCAACATCATCGGTGAGCAAGCCGAACGGATATTTGTTTCGTTCTCCCATGATCGGTTAGCCACACTTGGCGTATCGCCTCAGGACATCTTCGCCGCGCTGAACGGTCAGAATGTGCTGACCCCCGCCGGATCAATAGAAACCAGCGGGCCACAGGTTTTTCTGCGTCTCGATGGTGCCTTCGATAAGTTGCAGAGCATTCGTGACACACCTGTTGCCTTGCAGGGACGGACACTCAAGCTTTCTGACGTAGCGACAGTCGAGCGCGGTTATGAAGATCCCGCCACCTTTATTGTGCGCAATAACGGCGAAGATGCCCTATTGCTGGGCATAGTGATGCGAGAGGGCTGGAACGGTCTGGATCTTGGCAAGGCACTGGACGCCGAGACGACTAAAATCAATGAGAGTATGCCGCTGGGCATGACGCTGACCAAGGTGACCGATCAAGCCGTAAACATTGACTCGGCCGTTGGCGAGTTCATGGTCAAATTTTTTGTCGCGCTGCTGGTGGTAATGCTTGTGTGCTTTCTCAGCATGGGCTGGCGAGTAGGCGTGGTTGTCGCCGCGGCCGTACCGTTGACACTGGCGATAGTGTTTGTAGTGATGGCGGCCACCGGAAAGAACTTTGACCGTATAACGCTTGGGTCACTGATCCTGGCGCTGGGGTTACTGGTAGATGACGCCATCATTGCCATCGAAATGATGGTTGTGAAAATGGAGGAGGGTTACGATCGCATCAAAGCCTCCGCGTATGCCTGGAGTCACACGGCGGCACCGATGCTGTCCGGTACCTTGGTGACGGCTATCGGTTTTTTGCCGAATGGCTTCGCGCAGTCAACGGCCGGTGAGTACACCAGCAACATGTTCTGGATTGTGGGCATTGCTCTGATTGCCTCCTGGGTCGTCGCGGTGGCTTTCACCCCTTATCTGGGGGTGAAGTTGTTGCCAGACATCAAGACCGTGGAGGGTGGACATGCGGCTATCTACAACACGCCCCACTACAACCGCTTTCGTCAGGTCCTGACACGCGTTATCGCCCGTAAATGGCTGGTGGCCGGCACGGTTATCACGTTGTTTTTCGTGGCCGTTGCAGGCATGGGGCTCGTCAAGAAGCAGTTCTTCCCCACCTCGGACCGTCCCGAGGTCATGGTCGAGGTGCAAATGCCCTACGGAACCTCCATCGAGCAGACCAGTATCGCTGCCGCCAAGGTTGAGGCCTGGCTGCGAAAGCAGAAGGAGGCAAAAATCGTCACTGCTTATATTGGGCAAGGTGCGCCACGCTTTTTCCTCGCGATGGCGCCAGAACTGCCCGATCCATCGTTCGCCAAGATTGTAGTGCTGACGGACAGTCAGGAGGCACGTGAAACCCTAAAAAACCGTTTTCGCGAAGCGGTTACTGCCGGGCTTGCCCCCGAAGCCCGTGTCAGGGCGGCTCAAATTGTCTTTGGTCCTTATTCGCCATTTCCGGTGGCCTACCGGGTGATGGGACCCGATCCTGCCAAATTGCGCGACATTGCGGAGCAGGTCCGGGGCGTGATGCAGGATAGCCCTATGATGAGAACGGTGAATACCGACTGGGGCCCGCTGACGCCGACACTGCATTTCACCTTGAATCAGGACCGCTTGCAGGCGGTGGGGCTGACTTCAAACGCGGTTGCACAACAACTGCAGTTCCTGCTGACCGGCGTTCCCATCACAGCGGTTCGTGAGGATATCCGTTCAGTGCAGGTCGTCGGTCGTGCTGCGGGCAATATCCGGCTCGACCCGGCGCAAATCAAAGGCTTCACGTTAGTCGGTGCATCGGGACAGCGCATCCCGTTGTCCCAGGTAGGGGAGGTCGATGTACGCATGGAGGATCCGATCCTTCGGCGTCGTGATCGTACTCCGACCATCACCGTACGTGGCGACATTGCCGAAGACTTGCAGCCGCCGGATGTTTCAAGTGTGATCATGAAGGCGTTGCAACCGATCATTGAGAAACTGCCAGACGGGTATCGGATTGAGCAGGCGGGTGCCATCGAGGAGTCTGGCAAGGCTGGCAAGGCGATCCTGCCGTTGCTGCCAATCATGATAGCCATGACCTTGCTCATCATCATTGTGCAGGTTCGTTCGATCTCGGCGATGATCATGGTGTTCCTCACATCGCCGTTAGGATTGATTGGTGTAGTACCGACACTGCTTATCTTCCAGCAGCCATTTGGTATCAATGCACTGGTCGGTTTAATCGCCCTGTCGGGCATCCTGATGCGCAATACGCTGATTCTGATTGGGCAAATCCATCACAACGCGCAAGAAGGGCTGGAGCCGTTTCACGCGGTGGTCGAAGCCACGGTGCAACGTGCTCGGCCGGTACTGCTAACGGCACTCGCCGCCATCCTGGCATTCATTCCCCTGACGCATTCTGTGTTCTGGGGCACTCTGGCCTACACCCTTATAGGAGGCACCCTCGTCGGAACCGCCATGACACTCGTGTTCCTGCCAGCGATGTATTCCATCTGGTTCAAGATCAGTCCTGACAACAAAGTGCGGACTTAATCAGTAAAACTGGCATAGGCACCGATGAGAGGGGGTTGCAAGCGTTAATCGCGTTCCGGATCGTGATGAAACCCAAGAAGCTGCTGCTCCCTTGGTGCCGGCCATCCCAGGATTGGGCAATGAGCTGAGCGTGGCTGATCGCAGGCAACTGCCACGGTTGGCGTGAACGTCTGTAGGGAAGGCGAATTGTTGGCGCGGTGCTATAACTGAACCGCCGCGTTCGCCGGCCCCATCAGCAAGGCTTCAACCCGCGCCAATTCCCAGGTACTGAGCAAACTCACCGGATCAGTGCCATAGCGCTGCCACGTCTCAAGCGTGCCTTCCTGGCCATCGGGGTCGCGGGCGTATTCACAGTGATGCAACTGTTCTCCTGCAAAATCCAGCAGCAGGTGCCAGCCTTCGATGTCGATCACTACCCGTCCGGATTCGTTGGGTGTTTCGCACACCTTGAGCGCAAGCACGCCCAGCGCAGCCTCACGCAATCGTTGGCAAACCTCGCGGGCGGTCAGAAATACAGCCATGTTCGAACTCGATCAGTGCACAAGAGCGCCAGCATAAAGCGCGGGTCCACAAGTGTCAGCGATCACTGGCTCCATCGCGGACAATTCCGTAACATTCGCAACCCTCTTTTGCGCAACACTCTTTTCACCCAATAAAAGCGGCCGTGCTTGGCGGCCGCTCAATCAGGTAAGCCATGAAACCGATACGTCTGCGCGCCGATGTCCTGGCCGGACTCACTACCTCGTTTGCCCTGTTGCCCGAATGCATTGCATTTGCGCTGGTGGCCCACCTCAATCCGCTGATGGGCCTGTACGGCGCCTTCATCATTTGTACGCTGACCGCGTTGTTCGGTGGTAGGCCGGGGATGGTCTCCGGTGCGGCAGGTTCGATGGCGGTGGTGATCGTCGCGCTGGTGGTGCAGCAAGGCGTGCAATATCTGCTGGCAACGGTGTTGCTGGGCGGTTTGATCATGATGGCGTTCGGGCTGTTGCGCCTGGGTAAACTGGTGCGCATGGTGCCGCACCCGGTGATGCTCGGCTTCGTCAATGGCCTGGCGATCATCATTGCGCTGGCGCAACTGGAGCATTTCAAGAGCGGTGAAGACTGGCTCAGCGGCACGCCGCTGTACCTGATGACCGGGCTCGTGTTGTTGACCATGGCCATCGTCTACATCTTGCCGCGCCTGACCCGAGCGGTGCCGCCGGCACTGGTGGCGATCCTCGGTGTTGGCCTGCTGGTGTATCTGTTCGGCCTGCCGACCCGCACCCTCGGTGACATGGCGCATATCGCTGGTGGCCTGCCGACCTTCGCGTTGCCGGACATCCCGTGGAACTTTGAAACCCTGCGCATCATCGCCCCATACGCGATCCTGATGGCGCTGGTCGGCCTGCTGGAAACCCTGCTGACCCTCAACCTCACTGACGAAATCACCGAAACCCGTGGCTACCCGGATCGCGAATGTGTGGCGTTGGGTGCGGCGAACATGGTCTCCGGTGCATTTGGCGGGATGGGCGGTTGCGCGATGATCGGCCAGACCGTGATCAACTTGAGCTCTGGCGGGCGCGGGCGTTTGTCCGGCGTGGTGGCGGGCGTGCTGATCCTGTTGTTCATTCTGTTTCTGTCGCCGCTGATCGAGCGTATTCCGCTGGCGGCGCTGGTCGGCGTGATGTTCGTGGTGTCGCAGCAGACGTTCGCATGGGCTTCGTTGCGGGTGGCGAACAAAGTGCCGCTCAACGATGTGCTGGTGATCATCGCCGTGACCATCATCACCGTGTTCACCGATCTGGCCACGGCGGTGCTGTGCGGGATCATCATCGCCGCGTTGAATTTTGCTTGGCAGCAGGCCCGTGAGTTGTACGCCGATGAACATATGGAAGCCGATGGCAGCAAGCTCTATCGCTTGCACGGCACGCTGTTCTTCGCCTCGGCGACGCCGTTCCTCAACCAGTTCGACCCGGCCAAAGATCCGCAAAAAGTGACGCTGGATTGCCGGCATTTGAGCTTTGTCGATTACTCGGCGATTGCCGCGCTGAAAACCCTGCGTGAGCGTTACGAAAAGGCCGGCAAGCATTTGCAGGTATTTCATCTGTCGGAACGCTGCAAGAAACTGCTCAAACGTGCGGGCGTTGCTCACGACTGAGCACTGCGCTGCTGATCGGCTGTGGGAGCGAACTTGCTCGCGAAGGTGGGGTGTCATTCAACGATAATGTTGATTGATCCGGCACTTTCGCGAGTAAGTTCGCTCCCACAGTGGTTTTTGCCCCCGCGAGGTTCAGTCGATCGCCGGGAAATCGATATCGGTCAACGCCGCATTGTTCAGGTAGTTGGTCAGTGTCTGTACCGCCACCAGCGCAATCACCTCAATTATTTTCGTGTCATCGATCCCGGCAGCGCGCGCGGCGGCAATCTGCTCGTCGCTCAACTGACCCCGGCTTTCGGTGAGTTGATGGGCGAGGGCGGCGTAGGCGTTGAGTTCGCCCTGACGCGCTGCGACGATGTCCTGCGCCGATAAGCCGGCCTTGCTGGCAAACAGGGTGTGCGCCGCCAGGCAATAATCGCAACCGTTGACTTGCGAAGTGGCGAGGTAAACCGCTTCTTTCTCCTTCGCGCTCAGCGAGGTTTTACCGAGTATCGCGGAGGCTTGCAGGTAGGTCTCAAGCGCCACCGGGGCCTTGGCCAGTGTGGTGAACACGTTGGGCAGGAAGCCGATTTTTTTCTTCACGCCTTCCAGTACTGGGCGGGTGGCGTCGGTGGCGGTGTCGAGGCTGATAGCATGGATACGGCTCATGGTGATTCTCCGAAAGTCCGGTGCGAAGTGCGCCGGCGATGGAGAGGATGTTAATGAGGGCGGCTGGCGCATTGGGTGCAAATCGTCGAGGATATGCGACAGATCGTCCAGATATGCCCTTGAGGAGTCGCCCATGGATCGCCTTTCCACATTACTCAGCCATTTCGCTGTCCATGCCGGCACGTTTCACAGCGGCAACTTTTGCGGCGTCAGCGTTCATGACGGCGAGCCAAACGGGCATGTGCATCTGTTGCAGGCGGGGGAGTTGTTGCTCAAGCCGGGCAGTGAGCGCGAGATACGACTCGATGAGCCGTCGCTGATTTTCTTTCCCAGACCCTTTTCCCACCGAATGTTTGCTGACGAGTCCATGGACACAAGAGTGGTCTGCGCGACACTGACCTTTGACGGTGGCTCCGGAAATGCTCTGGCGGCCGCACTGCCGGATTATCTGGTGCTCAAACTCACCGAGATCCCCGAACTGGGCAACACCCTGGAGTGGCTGTTCAAGGAAGCTTTCGAAGGGCATTGCGGGCGCGTCGCCGTGATGGATCGGCTGTTCGAATTGCTGGTGATTCTGCTGTTGCGCCACCTCATCAGCAATCGTGACCAACAACCGGGAATGATGGCCGGGCTGGCCGATCCGCGTTTGTCTCGCGCCTTGAACCTGATACACGAACAACCGGCAAAACCATGGAGCGTGGCCGACCTGGCGACTGCTGCCAATCTGTCCCGCGCAGGTTTTGCCGAGCAGTTTCACCGCGTCGTCGGGCAGACTCCGGCCGATTATCTGCTGAGTTGGCGGGTCAGCCTCGCGCAGAAACGCCTGCGCGAGGGCAAACCGATTGCACTGATCGCTGAAGAGGTCGGTTACGAAAGTCCTTCGGCGCTGGCCCGGGCGTTTCGACGCAAGACCGGATTAAGCCCTCGGGAGTGGAAAGCCGCAACCTGAGCATTACTGGGCGAATTTCTTCGCCCCGGCCACACACACAATCACGCCCAGCGTCACCGCGAGCATGCCGACGCTAACCTGTTCATGCAGCAACGTCGCGGCCAGCGCCAAACCGAAAAACGGTTGCAGCAACTGCAATTGCCCCACTGCCGCGATCCCGCCCTGCGCCAGTGCGCGATACCAGAACACAAACCCGATCAACATGCTGAACAGCGACACATAGGCCAGGCACAGCCACGCCGACAGGCTGATGTGACGGAACGAGACGGGCGCCAGCCACAGACTCAACAGCGCCATCACGGGTAACGACAGCACCAATGCCCAGCAGATCACCTGCCAGCCGCCGAGGGTTCGCGACAGTTTTGCGCCTTCGGCATAACCGAGGCCGCACGCCAGAATCGCCGCGAGCATCAGCAAGTCACCGGTGGGCGAGGCGCTGATACCTTGGGACAGCGCGAAGCCCACCACCAGGGCACTGCCAAGAATCGAGAAGCCCCAGAACACCGGTCGAGGCCGCTCACCGCCGCGCAGCACGGCGAAAATCGCTGTAGACAGTGGCAGTAATCCCACAAAAACAATCGAATGCGCCGACGTGACGTGTTGCAGCGCGAGTGCGGTCAACAGTGGAAACCCGAGCACCACACCCATGGCCACAATCAGCAACGACCGCCACTGAATTCGTGCCGGTCGCCGCGCTCGAAATAACCACAGTAATGCCACCGCCAATACCCCGGCGATGGCGGCGCGCACCACGGTGAGAAACACCGGATCGAACTCCAGCACGGCCACCCGGGTGGCCGGCAGCGATCCACTGAAGATCACCACGCCGATAAAACCGTTGATCCAGCCGCTGGTTTTTTCCGCGGCCGGGTGAGGCAGGTTCGAAGTCCGTTCCATACGAAGGCATGCTCAAAGGTGGGGTTGCATTGCCGCCATGCTGTGGCTGAAAATCAGCACAATCAAAAAATTGTCATGGATACATCCCGGCATGCCGCGCTCCCGCTACAAGACCCTCGTTGACCTCTACGCCGCCGATATTCGCGCGGGACGTCTGGCGCCCGGTACGCGATTGCCCACTCATCGAGAACTGGCCACCAAAGAGGGGTTGGCGTTGGTCACGGCCTCGCGGGTGTACGCCGAACTGGAGGCGATGGGCCTGGTCAGCGGCGAGACCGGACGAGGGACGTTTGTGCGTGAAACGTCGTTATCGGCGGGGCTGGGCATTGATCAGAAGGACGTAGCGGTCGGCATGATCGACCTCAATTTCAATTACCCGTCGCTGCCCGGTCAGGCTGACCTGTTGCGCACTGCGCTGCGGCAATTGGCATTGTCCGGTGATCTCGAAGCGCTGCTGCGCTACCAACCCCACGCGGGTCGTCAACACGAACGCGCCTCTGTCGCTCGACACTTGCAAACCCGTGGCGTACAGGTCGATACCGAGCAAGTGCTGATCGTTAACGGTGCACAGCAAGGACTGGCGGTGACATTGATGGCGCTGCTCAAACCGGGCGATGTGATCGCGGCGGATGCGCTGACCTATTCCGGGTTCAAAGTGTTGGCCGAGGCCCTGCATCTGGAAGTGGTGGCGATCCCGCTCGGCAATCAGGGGCCGGATCTTCAGGCGCTGGAAAAGCTCTGTCACAGCCGTTCGGTGCGCGCCGTCTATAGCATGCCGACCCTGCACAATCCGTTGGGGTGGGTGACGCCCCTTGAACAGCGCGAGCAACTGGTCGCGATTGCCCGGCGGCATGATCTGACCATCATTGAAGACGCGGCCTACGCGTTTCTGGTGGAAAACCCACCGCGTGCGTTGGTCGACCTGGCGCCTGAGCGCACGGTGTACGTGTCGGGACTTTCCAAGAATATTGCCACGGGCCTGCGCGTCGGTTTTATCGCGGCGCCTGCGCCCAAGGTGCCGGCACTGGAGCGCATCATTCGCGCTACCACTTGGAACACGCCGGGCGTGATGACGGCGTTGGCCTGCGGCTGGCTCGACGACGGCACCGTCACACTGCTTGAAGAACAAAAACGCCAAGACGCCAAGGCGCGCCAAGCATTGGCCGCCGAGTGGCTGAAAGGGCTGACCTGCATCGGCCATCCGTCCTCGTACTTCCTGTGGCTACCGCTGCCGGAAGATGTGCGCGCCGATCAGATGGTCGTGGAATTGATGCACGAACAGATTTCGGTCACCACCGCCGAGCCGTTTTCCGTGTCGCCCCATGCGCCACATGCGATTCGACTGGCATTGGGCTCGGTGGACATGGCGGTGTTGCGCCAGGCCTTGATCACTGTCAGAACGGTCGTTGGCGCTTACCTGTGAAAACCAAAGTGCTACCCTTGCGCCGCCCGTTTTTTATGCCGACCCGGAAGCCTAAATGAAAAACCCCGCGTCACTGTCTTCAGTTCTGATCCTCACTGCTGGCCTGCTCAGCACCACTGCCCACGCCGCAGGCGACCCCGAGGCCGGCGCAAAAATCTTTCCGCGCCTGTGCGGCGGCTGCCATCAGGTCGGCGAATCCGCCCGCCCGGGATTTGGCCCGCAGCTCAACGGCATCATCGGTCGACCGGCCGGGACGTCGGCGAATTACGTGTATTCCGAAGCAATGAAGAACTCAGGGGTGACCTGGGATCACGAAACACTGAAGGCTTACCTGAAAGATCCAAAAGGCGTGGTGCCGGGCACGCGGATGATTTTCTGGGGGCTGAGTGATGAGGAGAAACTCGAAAATCTGCTGGCGTATCTGCAGATGTTTTCCCCAGTAGGCGCTGCCGAGTGAAACCAAGCAACGCCTACGGTTGTGTCGGCGTTGCACTGTAACCGTGGCTGGCCACTTGATTACGACCCGCCGCTTTCGCCTGATACAGCTGTTGGTCCGCACGTTTGATCAGATTCCCGGGGCTGTTGTCCGCTGGGTCTGCCAACCCTACACCGACGCTGACCGTCACCTGCCCGGCGGTTGCGAAATCAGCCTCGGCCACCGCCGCGCGAATCTTCTCGGCGACCCTCTCAGGTGTGTCGGGCATGCTGATTTCCGGCAGCAGCACGGCGAACTCCTCACCGCCGTAACGTGCCACGAAGTCGGTGGTGCGCAGGCTGGTCTGAATCAATTGCGCCAATTGTTGCAGCACTTCGTCGCCGACGGCATGACCGTGGGTGTCATTGACGCGTTTGAAGTGGTCGGCGTCGATCAGCAATAACGCGAACGGCCGCCCCGTGCGCCGTGACAGCAGGCTGTATTCGGTGAGTTTTTCGTCGAAACGGCGACGGTTGAAGACCCCGGTCAGGGCGTCGTGAGTCGCGAGATTCAGCAACTCGGCGTTGGCCTGCATGAGGTCGGCGGTGCGTTGTGCCACGGTGGCTTCGAGCGTGGCGTTGGCTTCCTGCAGTTCGCGCTCTTTGCCGAGCAGCGATTGCGTCATCGCCTCGATTGACTGGCCGAGCTGGGCAATTTCCCGAACCGGATGTTGAAGAGGGAAGTGCGCGCCGCGCTGGTTGTCCTGTACCTGTTTGGCCGAGCGAGCGAGTTGCTCGATTGGACGGCTCAGATACAGCGCCAGGTAATACGCCACAACACCAAATATCACGGCCGCGAAAACCCCAAGAATCAACAGCTTATAGAGCAGCAGGCGTGCCGGTTGCAGTGCGGTCTCCAGTGGCTGACGTAAGGCAATCGACCACGACAGCGCTGTACTGGGGGGCGTAGGCACGGTAACCATGCTGGTCAGGTAACCGTTACCGACGGACCATCCGCTTGACTTCGAATCGTTCGTTGCCAGTTGCTGGCCCATCAGGGCTTCGGGATACAAGACCTTCCCGTCGTAATCGATAATCAACGCCTCGATGTCCGGCGAAGCGTTCTTGTGCGAAAACGCCGCCGATTCGACGATACGCGTGACCCAACTCCAGTGAGCGTGGGCGCCGAGCACGCCAATCACTTGGCCTTCGGCATTTCGGATCGGTGCGGCAAAATCGATAAAACGCAGCGGTTCTCCGTTTGGCAGACCCGGCAGTAACTTGGCCAGCAGCACGGCTTCATGCGGATCACCGGTGTATTGGCCACGTAACCCGGCCTGAAACCACGGTCGTTGCTGCACCGATTGACCGACCAGCAACCCATTCACGGCTTGATGAACGCGACCCTCGGCGTCGGTTACACCCATCCACGCGTACTCGGTACGCGCCTGAGTGCGCAACTGCATCGACTTCAGAATCGCCGGGTTGTCCAGATTGCCACGCTCCAGATGAGGCGCGCGGCTGAGCATATAAACCTCAAGCTGGCGCTCGCGCAATTGCTCGCCGAGCGACGTGGCTGCCGACCGCGCAGTATTCAACAGCGCATTACCGCTGGCCTGTTTCATCTGTTCGGTGGCGATGTGCCCGACATAAAAGCCCACACTCAACAACGTCAGCAGGGACAAACCGGCAAACCAAAGGGTGAGGTGGCTACGCAGACTGGCTTTGAGCATGAGCGGTGTCTGTCTTTATTTGAGTGGCGCCATGGTATGCGACATCGTTGATGGGCTGCCAGCGAAGTGGTTCATGAAACGTACCGAAACTGTGGACGCAAAAAAGCCCGGCTGATCAGGCCGGGCTCTTTAATGGGACTGCGTGGAGCTATTGATTCATGCAACGCGGCGTTCGATCAGACGATCCGAGCCACCTTCGGCAACGCGGCGTTCGATCAGACGATCAGAACCACCTTCGGCAACGCGGCGTTCGATCAGACGATCAGAACCACCTTCGGCAACACGGCGTTCGATCAGACGATCCGAGCCACCTTCAGCAACACGGCGTTCGATCAGACGATCCGAGCCACCTTCGGCAACACGGCGTTCGATCAGACGATCAGAACCACCTTCGGCAACGCGGCGCTCGATCAGACGATCAGCGCCACCTTCAGCAACACGGCGTTCGATCAGACGATCAGAACCACCTTCGGCAACACGGCGCTCGATCAGACGATCAGAGCCACCTTCAGCAACGCGGCGTTCGATCAGACGATCCGAACCCCCTTCAGCAACACGACTTTCAATCAACCGATCCGAGCCGCCTTCAGCGACCAGGGTGTGAGCGGGAGTAGCGGCAAAAGCGTTAACTGCGAAAACCGAGAAAGCGATGCTGAGAAGGATTTGGCGTTTCATGATCGTGTGCTCCGGGGTGTTGTTGGTTGGTATGGAGCCGATCTTACGCCGCGGATTTTTTATGAGAACTTCATTGACGTGATGGTGACTATCGATGCCAGCGATGTCTGCCCGAGCCACGTCCTACGGGGCCGTTGCCCGAATGCACAACTCCCCGGTTGCGCGGGTCAACGCCAGTTCATGCAACGCGTCATGGGTCAGAGCGCTGCGCGCCTTGGCGAGCCAGACCGGGCAGCTCGGATCATGGCGATAAGGCGCAAAGTCGGCATATTGCTGCAGCAGGCGGGTTTGCAGTTCATCCAGGCGCGGGCGAATCTGTTTGCCCAGATCCGGGCGCAGCGTGTCCGGCGCGGCACCGGCCGCTTGCCATTGGGCCAGCAAACCGTACTGCACCAGTTTGTTGGCCTCCATCTGCGCGGCAATCAACTGTGCTACCTCTTCCGGATCGAGCTTGCGCTCGGCGGCCAGCGTGCGGGCATTGGTGATGACCTGCGCTTCCCGTGGGCTGTCCTGAATCGGTTTGCCGCTGTCCCACTTGGTCAAAGCGACGAGATCGCCGATATTCAGGCGTTCGTTTAGTGTCAGCAGCAACGGTTGCAAGGACTCAGGTGCTGGAGTCGATGTAGCAGCGAGAGAAGTGCCAGCGAGTAAGGCTAGGCCAGTGCTGATCAGCAGCTTTCGAAAGGGGGGCATGAACAGAACCTCAATGGATGACATTAACGGGCTGTTGTTTACCACAACTGCGAACCGACACATAACAGACCCATGCCCGTTACACAGACGAGGTGCGCAAGAATTAACACTGACTGAAATGTTAATTGCACCCTGCACCCAACTCACCGAAGCTATCCTCAATCAGCCTTCCCGCCGTCGAGATGGACCTCTTTCAATGCAAACCCCCAGCGTCACCAAACCCCTCTGGCAAACCTACTTGCTGTTCCTTGCGCCGATGGTGCTGTCCAACTTCCTGCAATCGATGTCGGGCACGATCAATAGCATCTACATCGGCCAGATGCTGGGCACCCAGGCGCTGGCGGCGGTGTCGGGCATGTTTCCCGTGGTGTTCTTTTTTATCGCCCTGGTGATTGGCCTGGGTGCGGGCGCGGGGGTGTTGATCGGTCAGGCGTGGGGGGCGCGCGAATCGCACTTGGTCAAAGCGATTGCCGGGGCGACGCTGTTGCTTGGGGTGTTGATTGGTTTGGTGGCGGCGGTATTGGGCAGTGTGTTTGCGCGGCAGGCGTTGACGGGGTTGGGCACGCCCGCCGACGTGCTGGACGATGCGGTGGCGTATGCCCATGTGATGATGTGGATTTTGCCGTCGCTGCTGGCCTTTGTGCTGTTCACGCAGTTGTTGCGCGGGGTGAGTGACACGGTTTCGCCACTGCTGGCACTGATGGTGTCTACCTGTGTGGGGCTTGCGCTGACACCGGCGTTGATTCGTGGCTGGTTCGGCTTGCCGCAACTGGGCATCCAGAGTGCAGCGTTTGCGGGGCTCGCCGGCAACCTGTCGGCGATGGCGTGGCTTGCATGGCGACTGATCCGCAAGGGCCATCCATTGGCGCCCGATCGCGAGTTCTTTAAAGCGCTGCGCCTGGACGGGGTGATTCTTGGCAAGGTCCTGCGCATCGGCCTGCCGACCGGCGTGCAGATGATCGTGCTGTCGCTGTCGGAACTGGTGATTCTGGCACTGGTCAACCAGCACGGCTCGCAAGCGACGGCGGCGTATGGCGCGGTGACGCAGATCGTCAACTATGTGCAGTTTCCGGCGTTGTCGATTGCGATCACTGCTTCGATCCTGGGCGCACAGGCCATCGGGGCAGGGCGACTGGAGCGGATGGGGCCGATCCTGCGCACCGGGCTGTTGATCAATGTGTGTCTGACCGGTGGCCTGATTGTGCTGGGCTATGTGCTGTCGCACTGGTTACTCGGATTATTCCTCACCGACGACTCGACCCGAGCAATGGCTGAGCATTTGTTGCACATCATGTTGTGGAGCCTGTTGGTGTTCGGTTTCCAGGCAATCATCGGCGGGATCATGCGCGCCAGTGGCACGGTGTTGGTGCCGGTGGTCATTGCGATTATCTGTGTCGTGGGAGTGCAATTACCGGCGGCGTATTGGCTGGACGGGCACTTTGGCTTGCAGGGTGTGTGGATGGCGTTTCCGGTGGCGTATCTGGGCATGCTGGTGTTGCAGACGGTGTATTACAAACTGGTCTGGCGGCATCAGAAGATTGAACGATTGGTTTGATCTATACAGGCGCTTGTGCAGCCCTTGGCAGTTCCTGCCGTTGAGCAAGCAGAAAAATTTGTTTTCCTGAGGCGAAGCGTCGTAGCTTACGCGGCATAAATAATAAGAACGTTCGAGGGTGTAAGTGGGTTTTTTTCGACTGCTGTTGGCCGTTCTGGTCGCTGTATCTCATATGGGCCAGACTATTGCGGGGCTCAATCCTGGTGTGGTCGCTGTCATTTCTTTTTTGATCATCAGCGGTTTTGTGATGACGTCGCTTATAGAGCGCAACTACAGCACGCCAGACAAAATCAGCCTGTTTTATCTGGATAGAGCCCTCAGGCTGTATCCCCAGTTCCTGTTGTACTTCGGCATGTCCTGCGCGGTCATTTATTGGCTCTTGCCCGGAACCGGTCAGGCGGCTGAACTCACGTTCTCGCGCATCGCCAGCAGCCTTGCCATCGTGCCGCTGGGCTTCTACATGTTCGGGGTGGCCAGCACATGGATTCTGCCCCCAGCGTGGTCATTGGGGCTGGAGATGTGTTTCTACCTGCTGATTCCTTTTCTGCTCATGTTCAGGCTGCGAGGCGTTGGTTTTGCCTTGTCTATCAGCGTTTTTCTGGTGGCGTGCTTCGGCTATATCAACACGGATATCTACGGCTACCGACTGTTGCCGGGCGCGCTGTTCATGTTTCTTTGCGGTAGCTATTTATACGGGGCGCGAGCCAAGGGAGTGGTCATCGCTGCGACCACCGCTGGCGTAGCTACCCTGATGTTCGCGGCAATCATGGCTGGAGTGATCGAACGCCGGCCTTACAACGCCGAGGTCACACTGGGCATAGCGCTGGGCGTCCCAGCCGTTTATCTCTTGAGCAGAATCAAGTCTCACTGGATAGACGAATTTCTCGGCAACATCAGCTACGGCGTGTTTCTCAATCACTTTGTGGTGATTTACGCCCTGCACGCGCTCTGGCCGGCGGATTACGACGCTCAAAGGGTTATTACGGTGTTGGTGCTGTCATTGCTGTTCAGCAGCGTTTCCTATTACTACGTCGAGCGCCCCGTACTGGCGCTTCGTCACAGGCTGCGAGCAGGTGTCAGGTACGGCGTGGTGCTTTCGCGGGGGAATGGCGAGGTGGCGTAACCGCCCGTTGTTTGCTTAAGTCAACCGAGTCCCTCGACGGCGAGCGCTGCCCGGAGAATCTCATGTCGATCCGATTGCTGCTGGCCACTGCATTGTCTCTGTGCGCTGTACCCGCAGTGCACGCTGTCGAGTACACCCGGGTCAACACGCATGCCAGTCAGATCAGCTTCACCTATAGCCAGATGGGCTCGCCGATGTACGGGACCTTCGGCAAGTTCGACGCGACGCTGGACTTCGATACCGACAACCTCGCTGGCGCCCAGACCTTCTTGCGCATCTACCTGAAGAGCATTGATGCCGGCAGTGAAGATGCCAATACCGAACTGGTCAAGTCGGCATGGTTCGACACCGGGAAATTCCCCGTGGCGGTGTTCGAATCCGGCCGTTTCAGCCAGGTTTCCGACAATCACTACCTGATCGACGGCAAACTCACCCTCAAGGGCATCACCCGCGACGTGCAGGTGCCGGTGCAATTGAAATCAGGCAGCAACATCGGCATTTTCA
Organism: Pseudomonas sp. NPDC087615; assembly: GCF_044743445.1. Lineage (NCBI taxonomy): Bacteria > Pseudomonadati > Pseudomonadota > Gammaproteobacteria > Pseudomonadales > Pseudomonadaceae > Pseudomonas > Pseudomonas sp. NPDC087615. The sequence goes on from NZ_JBIUWM010000015.1 coordinate 46,629, forward strand.
ACGGCGAATTGCTGCTCAAACGCGATGAGTTCGGCCTCGGCACCGGAGAGTGGGCGGACACCTTTGTGTCCAAGGACATTGCTATCAAGTTCAAGATCGTGGCACCACAGCGGTGAGGTGCATGCCTTTTCAATGGCTGCCAAACAACTGGCGGATCAGGTTGGGTGTGCTGCCGGTCCAGCGCTTGAATGAGCGGCGAAAGTTTGCCGCATCGCTGAAACTCAGGTACTCGGCCACTTCCTCGTTACTCATGCCTTTGACCTGATACAGGTACAGCGCGACGTGTTTGCGCGCCAGATCCACTTGTTGCTGAAACCCGGTGTTATGTTTTCGCAGCTTGCGCTTGAGGGTGGCCGGGCTTATGGCGAAAGCCTGTGCGGCTTGTTCCAGGCTTGGTGGCTGACGGACGTGATCTTGCAAGTGGCGATACAGGCAATCAGTGAAGCTTTCGGCAAAGCCCAATGGCTCGATCTGTCGCAAACCTTCCGCTATCAGCCACGGATCACTGACGGCGTCGCCGTGTCGGTGCCGGCGGTACGCAATACCTTTCATTACCGGATCAAGTGAGTGGGGCGGCGTCATCCCGGTGACTGACGCCGCCCCTCAACGATCAATAGGCCCGCCAGTGACCTGGTACCCAGCGCCATTGATGACCGCCCCAGCGGTAGTGACCGGCGACCCAGTGATAACCCGGCGCCGGCATGACCGGCACCACCTCTACCAGCGGCGGTGGCCGATGCGGTCGGGCCGGCGCGACGACACAGCCTGATAGGGTGATGGCCACCAGCGTGACAGCGAGTAGGGATTTAATTGTTTTCGACATGGTGGTGTTCCCGCAAAGTGATCGATAGAGGCGCGTGGACAATCAACGCACCCAATGCCCTTCAACCCAGAACCCGTTCGGCCCTTGTGCCTGCCAGTGCCATTGGCCACAGCCGCCATTTGGACAGGGAACGCAAAACGCTCATGACAACGCCTCAAGGCCTGCGCAGGGAGTGAGCGCAGTTGAAGGGTTGGACGCTGAAACGGCAAAAAATCCCGTTTGGGCTAGATGAAATTTTTGTCAGGAAGGCTTTGCTGGGGGCCTGTTGGATGAGCGTTGAACACGTTTGCCTTTTCGCGAGCAAGCTCGCACACACTCGAACGCATCTCTCCTGTGGGAGCGGGCTTGCTCGCGAAAGCGCCGGTTCAGTCAGCACAGATACAGGCTGAGCGGACGCGCAAGGTATGATGTCGCGGTTTTCCGCCGGAGTTCACCCGCCATGCCACGCATCACCCACTACAAAACCCCATGCCCTGAGGGCATCAACAGCCAGATTCTGCAAATGGTTGTCGACTACCTGACCGACATCAGCGCCGTGGGCCTCGGCCCGAGCAACCTGCTGTACAACGTCTATCAGTATGCGGTCGGTTATGAGGTGCATCTGTATCTGGAAGCGTTGAATGGCGAGAAGGGCACCGAGGTGGAACTGCTGGTTGCCACCGATGAGCACGACCCGGAGCAGGTGATCGGTTTCCTCTTGTACCTGCCGGTGCAGGGCGACTGGGAAGCATGCAGCGTCGCCTACATGGCCGTGCGCGAAGGGCGTCGGCGTCAGGGCGTGGCGCGGGCCATGATCGGTGAAATGGTCGGGCGTTATCCTCACGCCGAACTGGCTTGCAGCATCGGCAAGGTCCCGTATTTCGAAGCGCTGGGCTTTGAGGTGATCGGTCAGCGCGAGACGCAAGTGCTGATGAGTACGCGGCATTACCGCAGCAACGGCTTGCATGGGTTCATCGACACCATGCCAATCTACCATTCGCTGGAGGTGCAGCAGATCCACACCTACCTGCTACAGAAAAACGGCAAGCGCGCCATGCTCGACGCCGAGAAACAGCGCGATCGGCATCTGGATCAAACCACCCGTCATACCGAGGAATTTGTTCGTCAGCGGCTGACCGTGCACTGATCGCGGCGACTCGACGTCTTTGCTCCCTCAGGAGGATTTGGGTGGTGTCAATCGATGCGCTGGAAGACCAAGGCCTTCAGGCCGCTTTCAGGGTCGACATCCGGGAACTCCGGCGGATTCTCCAGACGTTTTTCAAAGCGCAAACTCGGCGCTTGCTGCGTAACCCCGTCAATCAAAAAGTCCGAACCCAACGACGGATCGTTCATGCACGCCAGCACCGAGCCTTGCGCGCTCAGCAGTTCCGGCAAGCGTCGCAGCACGCGCTGGTAATCCTTGGTCAGCAAGAAACTGCCTTTCTGGAATGACGGCGGATCGATGATCACCAGATCGTACGGGCCGCTGTTGATCACTTTGCCCCAGGACTTGAACAGGTCGTGGCCAAGAAAAGTGACGTTGCTCACGTCATGGCCATTGAGCCGATGATTGTCGCGGCCGCGGCTCAGCGCTGCGCGGGACATGTCGAGGTTGACCACATGGCTGGCGCCACCCTCGATGGCCGCCACGGAGAAACCGCAGGTGTAGGCGAACAGATTCAGCACCCGCTTGCCCGCCGCTTGGTCGCGTACCCAGTCACGCCCGTAACGCATGTCGAGAAACAGCCCGGCGTTTTGCTTGCGCCCTAGGTCGACGCGGTACTGCAAGCCGCCCTCGACGATGGTCATTTCGTCGAGCTCATCGCCCAGCAGCCATTCGGCGGTGCTTTGTGGCAAGTAGCGATGCTGGATCAGCAACGTGTGCGCGCCGCATTGCTGCCACTCGCTCGAACCGCTGATGTCCAGCAGCAAACCCCTGAGGTTTTCCAGTTGTTCAGGCTCCGGCTCCTTGAACAGTGACACCAGCACCACGCCTTGCAGCCAGTCCACGGTCAGCTGTTCCAGCCCCGGCCAGCAACGCCCGCGTCCATGAAACAGGCGACGGGTCTCGCTGGGTGCCGCCGCCAGTGCAGGCAGCAAATGGGCGTGGAGGGTGGCGAGGGCTTGAGGGTTCATCGGTCACGGTCGGCAAGCAAAAGGGCCGGCATTTTAACCACAATTACGCCATTGCGAACGCTTGTCGCGGGTAGGTAAATACGACGTTTTTGAAAAGGCCTGTATCAAAAATGAATTTCTACAGAACCCGCCGCTCATACCAGATAAGCAGCGGATTAAAGCCGCTAAATCGTTAATGCAATTCAGGGAGTGCAGTTTCATGTGCCCAACACCCACGGCGGACGCGCACCTTCCTGGCGGGTTGATTCTGGTCGTTGAAGATGATCCGTTGATTCTGGAGTTTCTTTGCGAAATTCTTCAGGAGGAAGGTTTCAAGGTCGAGCCACAGACGAGCGCTGATGCCGCCTCGCAATATCTGGAGGAGCACGCGCCAGACGTGGCGCTGTTGCTCACCGACATCACCATGCCCGGCACCCTTAATGGCGCCGACTTGGCGAATCTGGTCGGCGATCGCTGGCCGGAAAAACCGGTGATGGTGATGTCCGGTTATGAAACGCCTGAGACTTCCGGGGTCAAGCACCCGGTGGCGTTCATCAAAAAACCCTGGGCCATCGGTCAGTTGCTCGACTGTGTGGACAGCGCGTTCAAATCCAAGGCTGCGCGCCTGCACTGACGCGCTGGGTGGATCGGCCGGGCAAGTGCTACATTGCCCGGCCAACCTGCCCGCCCTTGCCAGAGGATGCGACCCTTTGTCTGCTCACGATTGTGTATTCGACCGCGCGTTCGGCGCCTTCCTGTTCGACATGGACGGCACCGTCCTCAACTCCATCGCCACCGCCGAGCGGATCTGGTCAGCCTGGGCTGTGCGCCATGGAGTGGACGTTGAAACGTTCTTGCCGACCATTCATGGCGCGCGAGCCATCGACACCATCCATCGTTTGAACCTGCCGGGGGTGAATGCCGAAGAACAAGCGGCGTTCATCACCGAGGCGGAAATCGGCGACGTTGAAGGCATTGTCGAGATTCCCGGCGCAGCGGCGTTCCTCAACAGCCTGCCTGCCGAGCGCTGGGCCATGGTCACCTCGGCGCCGCGGGATCTGGCCTTGCGCCGGATGGCGGCAGCGGGCATTCCCGAGCCTGCGATGATGATTACGGCCGAAGATGTGAAGTCCGGCAAGCCCGATCCCGCCGGTTATCTCTTGGCCGCCAAGCGTCTGGGAGTTGAGCCGCGCCACTGTCTGATCTTCGAAGACGCCGCTGTTGGTATCCAGGCGGCTAAAGCCGCCGGCGCGCCGCTGATGATCATTACCACGACGCACCAGCATCCGCTCGAAACCGCGCATGCGACATTGGCCAGTTACGAGGCGATCAGCGTCAAAGTCGACAGCGATGGTCAACTGCGCCTGCGAAAAAACTGATACCCCGCAATCCCTGTGGGCGCTGGGTAATTTCGGGCTCAGTAGACGCCGGGCAACAGGCGCCAGCTCCGAGCGCAGTAGGCGTCGTACTCGGCGCCGAACTGACCGCGCAGCAACGCTTCTTCCGAATGGATACGGGCGATCAGCGGGATCAGTGTCAGCGCCGCCAGCAACAATCCGATGACCGAACGAAATGCCAGCGCCCAGCCCATGGCATTGATCACCAGGCCCAGATAACTCGGGTTGCGCAGATGTTGGTAGATGCCATCGGTGACCAAACGATGCCCCGGCTGAATGGCCACCAACCCACTGAAGCGCCGGCCCAACACAAATACCGGCCACAAGCGCAACGCACCGCCGACAATACCCAGCGATTGGCCCGATCCTCACGCTCGCCGGCACTCATGTTCACGTCGGTAAACAGCGACGCTACGACCATGGCCACGGTTGCGAGCGCGATCAACACCAGCGATCCATGGGAGAAAAACACGGCTATGCCGCCGATCCCCCACACCGCCAGGCCTAGATAGGCGAGGGTTGCGAGCACGGCCACCAAGGTCATTTGCGCAGACATTTTCATGGTCACCTCATTAAGGGCGCTGATGTTTCGAAAATCACCAACAGGCTGATGTCGGCATCGGTTGATGCCGGAGGGCTCATTGGGTGGCGGTATCTTTTAAGTAAAGCAGCCACGGCATTTCGCGCAGCATTACCCCGGTCGGCGGCTCACTCACCCATGCAATATCGAGACTACGCTGTCTCAGGCCTTCCAATGGCTCGGCGGAACTGAAGTTGTACAGCGCGATATTGCCAATCGATGAGGTGAAAGCATGAAGATTGATCTGAGTGGGAAACTGGCCATTGTCAGCGGCAGCACCGCAGGCATCGGTCTGGGCATCAGCCAGTCGCTGGCCGAATCCGGCGCCACGGTGGTGGTGATCGGCCGCGACACGGCCAAGGTCGAACAGGCGCTGGCGAGCATTCGGCAGAAGGTGCCGGGTGCTCAGTTGCGCGGTTTGGTGGCGGATCTGGGCACCGCTGAAGGCGCGGAAAAACTCTTCGCCGCCGAACCGCGCGCCGACATTCTGGTGAATAACCTCGGCATCTTTAATAACGTCGACTTCTTCGACGCGCCGGACAGTGAGTGGACGCGTTTCTATGAGGTCAACGTTATTTCCGGTGTGCGTCTGTCGCGGCATTATGTGCCGGCGATGGTCGAGCAGGGCTGGGGCCGGGTGATTTTCCTGTCCTCGGAGTCCGGGGTGGCGACGCCGGCCGACATGATCAATTATGGCGTGACTAAAAGCGCCAACCTCGCGGTGTCCCACGGCCTGGCCAAACGCCTGGCTGGCACTGGCGTGACGGTCAATGCGATCCTGCCGGGGCCGACGTTTACAGATGGCCTGGAAGAGATGCTCAAGGATGCCGCCGCCGAATCCGGCCGCAATCTGCGCGAGGAGGCTGACGTCTTTGTGCGCAAGGCGCGTCCGACCTCGATCATCCAGCGTGTGGCCGATGTCGAAGAAGTCGCGCATCTGGTGACCTACATCGCTTCACCGCTGTCCTCGGCCACCACCGGTGCCGCTCTGCGGGTCGACGGTGGTGTGGTCGACAGCCTGACCATCTGACAACCGAATTCCCCAAGAGAGACGTTTATCCATGGCAACTGCATCCGCAACAATCGACATCCCGGCCTCGGCCGATCAGGTCTGGCAATTGATCGGCGGTTTCAACACGCTGCCGGACTGGCTGCCGTTCATTCCCAGCAGTGAATTGAGTGAAGGCGGTCGTGTACGTACCCTCAAGACCGCTGATGGCGCGGTGGTGATCGAGCGTTTGCAAACGTTCGATAACGCCGAGAAGACCTACAGCTACTCGATCGAACAGGCACCGTTTCCAGCCACCGATTACCTGGCGACCATCAAAGTCCAAGCCCAAGGGCAGGGCGCACGAGTGACGTGGTCGGGGCGCTTCACCGCTAAAGGCGTGAGCGATGAGGAAGTGGTGGCACTGTTCAACGGTATCTATCAGGGTGGCCTTGAGGCCCTGCGGGCCAATTACCCGGTTTAATGATCATTTACAAAAAACCGTGGGAGCGGGCTTGCTCGCGAAAGCAGAGTGTCAGTCGCCGGAGGGATTGACTGATACGGCGCCTTCGCGAGCAAGCCCGCTCCCGCAGGGGGGGCTCAGGCATTAGTGATCAAACGCTGCCGGCAATCGAGCACCAGTTTTGCCCCACCCAAATCACTGCTGCCCACCTCGAGATGGAAGCCATGCAAGCTGACAATCGCCGCGACGATCGACAGCCCAAGGCCAAAGCCACTCTGCGGTTGCCCACCCTCGGCGCGGTAGAAACGCTGGAACACCGCCTCACGCTCGGCCTCTGGGATTCCCGGTCCTGAGTCGTGTACTTCGATGCGCGTGTGCCCGGCATCATTCACGCCACGCAACATCACCGTGCCGCCGGCCGGCGTGAACTTGATCGAGTTGCTCAGCAGATTCGCCAAAGCTTCGAACAACAACGCTCGGTCGCCATTGAGCGGGGGCAGGGTCTGCGGCATGTTCAGCACGAAACGCAGCTCGCCTTCTTCTGCCAGCGGCAGGTAAAACGCGTGCAGTTCTTCCAGCAGCAAGACCGGGTCAAGCTCGACAAACCCTGAGCGACGCTGGCGATCCTCCAATTCGGAAATCCGCAACAACCCGCGAAACCGCGCCATCAGCGTATCCGCCTCGGCCAGCACCAGGTCCAGTTGCGCCGCTTCTGGCGAGCCTTCACCGGCCTGCTGCTGGATGCGATACAACTGCGCCCGCAGTCGGGTCAATGGCGTGCGCAGATCATGGGCAATGTTGTCGCACACGCCTTTGACTTCATTCATCAGCCGTTCGATGCGCTCAAGCATGGCGTTGACGATGGCGGCGAGCATGTCCAGCTCATCACGGCGATTGGACAGCGGCAATCGGTGGGTCAGGTCACCGGCGACAATGGCTTGCGCGCTGTCCTGAATCGCACGAATGCGCCGCAATGGCCGGCGCCGCAGCAAGTGCCAACCGGCAATCCCCGGCAAAATCGTCAGTGACACGCCCCAGAACAGCGCGTGCAGGATGATCCGCGTTACCGCGAACAGCGAGCCGTTGTCACGCAGCAGGACCAGCCAGCGTCCGTCGCGGGTTTGCGTCGCGACGGCGTCGCAGCTGTCGGCCGGCAGGGTCGGATCATCGGAATCGGCGCAGTTGGCCAACATGTGGATTTTGCCGTCCAGTGGCAGGCCTTCAGGAATTTGCTGCAAGGCACCGCCGAGGTACCTGCCGTGCGTGTCGAACAGCCCGTAGGCGTCGATACCGCGAATATCGAAGGTCATGCTCGCGGCGAGCGCTTCTTCGAGTTGTTCGCCGAGAAAGTGCGAAAACAGATGCTGACGTTGCATCAGCGAATGCTTGGCAAGGTTGTCGAGGTAGCCGGAAACCTCGTAATACATGACCCCCATGAGGATCGCGCTCCACGCCACGAACAGCGAACTGTATAGCGCCAGCAAGCGGCTGCTGGAGGAACGCCAGCCGTCAGACGGGTTCGGCAATGACATAACCGGAGCCCCGTACCGTGCGGATCAGCGGAACGTTGCCCGCAGCGTCGATCTTCTTGCGCAACCGGCCGATGTGCACGTCGATCAGGTTGGTGCCGGGGTCGAAGTGATAGCCCCAGACCTCTTCGAAAATCATCATTCGCGAGAGGATCTGCCCGCTGTTGCGCATTAGGAATTCCAGCAGTTTGTATTCGGTCGGCAGTAGCGTCAGCACTTGCTCGGCGCGCCGTGCTTCGTGGCTGATCAGGTCCAGCTCAAGGTCCGCGACCTGCAACGTCGTTGCCTGGGTGGCGCCGCTGTGCTGGCGACGCAGCAACACTTCAACCCGTGCCGCCATCTCGTCGGTGGCGAACGGTTTGGTCAGGTAGTCATCGCCACCGGCGCGCAAGCCGCGCACGCGCTCATCGACATCGGACAGGGCGCTGATCATCAGTATCGGCGTGGCCACGCCCATGGTGCGCAGCGTGGTGACGATGGCCAGGCCATCAAGCTCGGGCAGCATGCGGTCGAGGGTGATCAAGTCATAGTGACCACTGGCGGCGCGTGCGAGGCCTTCGCGGCCATTGTCGACCCAATCCACATCCAGGCCGTGGCTGCTGAGTTCGGCGACGATTTCCCGGGCGGTCACGGCGTCGTCTTCGATGGTCAAAATTCGCGTCATAGGGCAGGCCTTGATCGGTTCAAACGGAATGGCAGCATTTTGCCAAGAAATTTCCGTCACGCTTTAAATTAACTTTCATGTAGGGGCTGTCACAAACGCACAGATCGGCGCGTTGTGGCGGCCAGTGCCAATGCATAAAACCCGTACAAAAATCCCTTACTTTGCAAATTGCAATGTCCTGAGAAGTTCATCTTTTATAAGTAATTGAAAATAAAGAATTTATTTGTTGTTGGTGAATGGCACGGTCACTGCAATTCCCGTTGTGACCAGTTGTAACACCATTTTTCATGCCTGGAGCAGAACAACAATGAATAGATCCTCTGATGGGCTTTATCCTGCCTACGAACAGTCCAGCAGCGTTTCAGGTGTGTCCTGGGGCGCCATTTTCGCAGGTGCCGCGGCAGCCGCGGCACTGTCGATGATTCTGGTGCTGCTGGGCTTTGGTTTGGGCTTCTCTGCCGTTTCACCGTGGGCCGGGGAGGGCGTCAGCGCCAAGGGCTTGGGCATTTCGACCATTATCTGGTTGGCGGTGACGCAAATCATCGCTTCCGGCATGGGCGGTTATATTGCCGGTCGTCTGCGGGTGAAGTGGGCAAACATGCACGGTGACGAGGTTTACTTTCGTGACACCGCCCATGGTTTCCTCGCCTGGTGTGTGGCAACGCTGGTGACGGCGATCCTCGTGGTCGGTTCGGTCAGCAGCGTCATCAGTGGCGGCGTGCAGGCCGGTGCCAGTGTGGCCAGTGGCGCCGCCAGCGCCATGACCCAAGCGGCCGGTACTGCGGCGGCGAACACCAACAGCAATCAATATGGCTACTTCATTGACAGCCTGTTCCGTGATGATCGCCCAGCCTCCGTCAGCGATGACGCCGCTCATGGTGCGGTGGCGCGGATCTTCGCGCAAAGCCTGGCCAATGGTCAGCTCAGCGCCGAAGACCGTACCTACCTTGCCCAACTGGTCGCACAACGGACCAACCTGACTCAGGCCGATGCTGAGCGTCGTGTCGATGAGGTCTACGCTCGAACCCAGAAAGCCATCGCCGACGCCAAGCTCAAAGCCCAGCAAGCTGCCGACACCGCCGCCAAAGTCGCTGCCTGGACGTCGCTGTGGATGTTCATCGCGCTGCTGGCCGGTGCCTTCTTCGCCAGCCTCGCGGCCACGTTCGGCGGTCGCCGCCGGGATGCGGTCGAGTACGTCGAAATCGATACCTACGCCACCACCACACTGCCTCCAGTCCGTTAAAAAGGGAGAATCACCATGCGCTCACTTCTGCTGTTTTTCCTCGGTGTACCGATCCCGATCATCATCCTGATCGCGCTGTTCGTGCACTGATTGCTTTATTGAGGCTTATGCCTCGGCCGCTTCCACCTTCGGGTGGAAGCGGCTTTTTGCTTTCTGGACGGCCAACGGCGAGAATCGCCGGCGGAGGTGGATTGGCCGCTTTCACTGTTAGTTAAGGATGAGCACGTTGGACAAGAAGGAAATCAAGCGGCAACTGGTCGAGATGCTCGACGCTGGCCGCTCCAAAACCGAAATCTTCAAGGCGCTCTCGGGTGGGAAGGTCAAGGATCGGGTGTTGGCTGCATGGATTGGCGGCCGGCCTGACCCCGCTCTCAGAGAGCGTCATTCACTCAAGGTCACGATTCTGGTGGTGCTTACCTGCATTCAGGCATTGATCGGCGCCTTTGCCGGGTTCTTCCTGTTTTATGAAGTCAGTGCGGGCATGGCCCTGATAGTCATGCTGTTGGCGGGCGGCATTCCCTTGTTGTTCGCCTGGGGCTTCTACAAGAACATTGCTGCGGTTTACACCGTCTACGTGATCCTGACGATCAGCCAGTTGTCGCGCATGTTCAAAGGCTTCGATGAAGACCCGGTGTCTACCCTGATCGGCGTTGGCATCACCCTGGCGATAGTGGGCTACGCGGCCTGGCTGAAAACTCTGCTGTTTCCGGACCTGGGGTTCATCGGCGCGAAAAAGATCAAAGGGCAGTTCGTCTTCTCCAACTGATCGTTGAACAATCCGACTGCTTTCACTGGCCTGGATCAATGTTTTTCCTGGCGACTTCGCCTAACTTAAATGATCCAGGCCTTTGCTGAGGAATGAACTACATTGCTTGTCGCGCACCTCGCTGTGCTGACGAAGTATCCGCGTCGACGCCCTAATCACAGCAAAAAATGCGTCGACAAGGTGTAGTGCAGCAAGGAGCTGACACAACCTCAACCGAACCTTCACGGATGAACACCGCAATGCACTGCCTAGAACGAACCTTTGATATCCAGCCCTTGGCCCAGGCGGATATGACCGTCCACATCAACGGCCAACCGATCTCCGCCGCCATCGGCGAAACCGTCCTCAGCGTTATTCAATCCCTCGGTGTGCGCCAGATCGCACGCAACGATCATGACCAGATCACCGGCGCCTACTGCGGCATGGGCGTGTGCCAGTGCTGCCTGGTGAAAATCAATGGCCGGCACAAACGCCGCGCCTGCCAGACCGTCGTGCGTGACGGTATGCAGATCGAAACCCAGGTCAACCGCATCGCCGGGCAGGAGGTCGTATGAGCCTGCAACCGGTCATCGTCGGCGGTGGGCCGGCGGGAATGGCAGCGGCCATCGAACTGGCGCGCCACGGGGTGCGCTGCACGTTGCTCGAAGAAGCTTCGCGCCTGGGCGGTGTGGTCTATCGCGGCCCGCTGCGTGATGGCGTGCAACTGGATTATCTGGGGCCGCGTTACGCTGAAGCGTTGGGCAAACTGCACGGCGACTTCCAGGAGCAAGCCGGCCTGATCGACGTGCGCCTTAACCATCGTGTGGTCGGCGCCGAGGGCACCCGTGCACTGGTAGTGCTGGATGGCGACGAGCAACTGCACGAGATCCACTACCCGCAATTGCTGCTCGCTGCGGGTTGCCATGAACGCAGCGTGCCGTTTCCCGGTTGGACGCTGCCGGGGGTGATCATGCTTGGCGGTCTGCAACTGCAAATCAAGAGTGGCGTGGTCAAGCCGCAGGGGCCGGTGGTAATCGCCGGCACCGGGCCGTTGCTGCCGCTGGTGGCGACTCAGTTGCACGCTTCTGGCGTGAAGGTCGCGGGGGTGTATGAGGCCTGTGCATTCGGCAAGATCGCCCGCGAGAGCCTGGCGCTGCTGAACAAGCCGCAACTGTTCCTCGACGGCTTGAGCATGCTCGCTTACCTGAAACTGCACGGCATCGCGATGAATTACGGTTGGGGCGTGGTCGAAGCCCACGGCGAGGGCGAACTGAAAAGCGTCAGCGTCGCCCCGTACTCGGCCACTTGGGAACCGGACATGTCCCGCGTCGAGCGCTTTGAAGCCAAGACCCTGGCGGTCGGCTACGGATTCATTCCTCGCACCCAACTCAGCCAGCAAATGGGCCTGGATCACGGCTTTAGCGACGACGGTTACCTGCGCGCCAACGCGAACATCTGGCAGCAAAGCAACGAACCTCATGTGCATCTGGCCGGCGACATGGGCGGCATTCGCGGTGGTGAAGCGGCAATGCTCGCCGGCAAGATCGCCGCGACGTCGATCCTGCTGCAACGCGGTGTTCTCGACGAGGAACTGGCCCGCGTTCGCCGTGATCGTTATCTGGGCAAACTCAAAGCCATCGTGCGTTTCCGTGCGGCGGTGGATCGTTATACCGAACGAGGCGTCGGCCAGACCGCGCTACCGGCTCCAGACACGGTGATCTGCCGTTGCGAGCACGCCACCCGTGCCGACATTGATCGTGCGCTGGAGCAGGGTGTTCAAGACATCGCCAGCCTGAAAATGCGTACCCGCGTAAGCATGGGCGATTGCCAGGGGCGCATGTGCGTCGGCTATTGCAGTGACAGACTGCGCCAGGCCACCGGGCGCAAGGACGTCGGTTGGCTGCGCCCGCGCTTCCCGATTGATCCGATCCCTTTTTCCGCGTTTCAGAATATCGGCACGGAGGCCGCTTCCCATGAGTAAGTTCTATGACGTGGTCATTGCGGGTGGCGGCGTAATCGGGGCGTCCTGCGCCTATCAATTGTCCAAACGCAAAAACCTTAAGGTCGCGCTGATCGATGCCAAGCGTCCGGGCAACGCGACCCGCGCTTCGGCCGGCGGTTTATGGGCCATCGGTGAGTCGGTAGGGCTTGGCTGCGGGGTGATTTTCTTCCGCATGATGTCGGCCAACCGCAAGCGCGAAACCCAGGGCGCGGCGGTGGCGGTGGACGCCAGCACGCCGCACATCCTGCCGGAATCGTTCTTCGATTTCGCCTTGCAATCCAACGCGCTTTACCCAGCGTTGCACCGCGAGTTGAAGGACAACCACGGCATGGATTTCAAGTTCGAAAAGACCGGCCTGAAATTCGTGATTTATGACGACGAGGATCGGCTCTACGCCGAACACATCGTCGGCTGCATTGCGCATCTGGCCGATCAGGTGCGCTGGCTTGATCAAGCCGCACTGCGCGAAGCGGAACCGAGCGTCAGCCATGAAGCGTGCGGGGCGCTGGAGTTTCTCTGCGATCACCAGGTCAGCCCGTTCCGCCTCGCCGATGCCTACATGGATGGCGCGCGGCAGAATGGCGTCGACATCTTCGTCAACACCAACGTCACAGGCGTGTTGCACCACGGCACCCGCGTGACCGGCGTGCAGACGACCGAGGCGGGTGTGTTCCACTGCAAGACGCTGATCAACGCGGGCGGCGCCTGGGCGGCGGATTTGAGTGAGTGGGCGACCGGCATCCGCATCCCGGTGAAGCCGGTAAAAGGCCAGATTCTGCTGACCGAGCGCATGCCGAAGATCCTCAACGGTTGCCTGACCACCAGTGACTGCTATGTGGCGCAAAAGGACAACGGCGAGATCCTGATCGGTAGCACCACCGAAGACAAAGGCTTCGATGTCACCACCACCTACCCGGAAATCGCCGGGCTGGTGCAGGGCGCGGTGCGCTGCCTGCCGGAGCTCAAGGACGTCAATCTCAAACGCACCTGGGCGGGGTTGCGTCCGGGGTCGCCGGATGAGTTGCCGATCCTTGGGCCGATGCGCGGGGTGGAGGGCTATCTGAATGCCTGCGGACATTTCCGCACCGGCATTCTGACTTCGGCGATTACCGGTGTACTGCTGGACAAACTGGTCAACGATGAGCCATTGCCGTTGGACATCACGCCGTTTCTGGCGGATCGGTTTGAAGTGGCACCGGTCGAGCCAGCGCTCGAATTAGAGATGGCCTGACCTAAGCAAGCCAGTTCCCACAGTGATCGAGTCGTACCAGCATTCTGTACACGACGCGAAACCCTGTGGGAGCGGGCTTGCCCGCGATGGCGGCCCGCGCGGCGCCTGATTCTCAGGCCTGGCGCGATTCCTCTTCCAACTGATCCGACTCAAACAAGCGCGCCAGTTCTGCCCGGGCTTCCTGGGCGGTTTGCAGGACTTTGGCCGCGTCGTCGTAGACCGCGTGTTGCGCCTCCAGCACCTGTTCGTCGTGGTGCTTGAAGCGCTTGATCCGCGCATCGGCCTGAGCGTGTGTCAGCCCAAGACCGACCAACGTGCGCCGGCTCATTTCCAGGCTCGAATAGTACGTCTCTCGAATCGCTTCAGCGCCGATATCCACCAAGCGGTGCACATGCTGACGGTTACGCGCCCGGGCGATGATCTTCATGTGCGGGTAGAGCTTGCGCACGATCTCGGCGGTCTTGATGTTGGTGTCCGGATCATCCGTGGCAATCACAAAATATTCCGCCTCGCCGACCTTGGCGGCGTTGAGGATTTCCGGGCGCATCGGGTCGCCATAAAACACCGGCACGCCACCGAAACTGCGCGACAGTTCGATGGTTTCCACCGAGGTGTCCAATGCCACGAACTTGATGTTCTGTGCCCGCAGAATCCGCGCCACGATCTGGCCCATCCGGCCCATGCCCGCAATCACCACGCGCGGTGCATCGGTTTGGATTTCACGGAATTTTTCCGGCACCTCCACCGGTTGCACTTTGGGGCTGACCAGTCGTGCGCAGACCAACAGCAGCAACGGCGTCACCGCCATCGACAGGGTGATGGTCAGCACCAGCAAGTCGTAAAGGCGCGGCTCGAACAGGCCCTGATCGCGGCCGATCTTGAACACCACAAAGGCGAACTCCCCTCCGGCAGCCAGGACGATACCGAGGCGAATGGCACTGACTCTATTCAACCCACCCGCCAGACGCCCCACCACAAACAGCAATGGCAGCTTCAGGCCGATCAGCAGCAGCGTCAGCCCCAATACCGTGAATGGCGCATTCAGCAGCAGGCTAAGGTTGGCGCCCATGCCCACACTGATGAAAAACAGCCCGAGCAGCAGGCCTTTGAACGGTTCGATCTGCGCTTCCAACTCATGGCGATACTCCGAATCCGCCAGCAGCAGACCGGCAAGAAACGCCCCCAACGCCATCGACACACCGACCAGATCCATCAACCACGCCGTGCCGATCACCACCAGCAATGCCGTGGCGGTGGACACCTCCGGCAAGCCGGTTTTCGCCACCACTCGGAACACCGGACGCAGCAGATAGCGCCCGCCCACCACCACCACAGCGATCCCGCCGAGTACCTGTAACGCGTGATTCAGACTCTCGGCGCTACTGGTGTTCTCAGCGCTGCCGGCGAGCATGGGCACCAGCGCAATCAACGGGATCGCGGCGATGTCCTGAAACAGCAAAATCGCAAACGCCAAGCGCCCGTGAGGGCTGGTCAGTTCCTTGCGTTCAGCAAGGCTTTGCAGGCCGAACGCGGTGGACGACAGCGCGAGGCCAAGGCCCAGCACAATCGCGCTGTTGAGCGGTTGGCCGAAGACCGAGAGCGCCAGTACGCCGATTACCGAGGCGGTCAGCAGCACCTGCGCCAGACCAACGCCGAACACCGATTTGCGCATCACCCACAACCGTCGTGGCGACAACTCAAGGCCGATGATGAATAGGAGCAACACCACGCCCAGTTCCGAGATATGCGCAACGCTTTGCGGATTGCCGATCAGGCCCAGCACCGACGGGCCGATGATCACCCCGGCAAGCAGATAACCGATCACCGCGCCCAGTTGCAGGCGCTTGGCCAGTGGCACGGTGAGTACGGCCGCGAACAGAAACACGACAGCGGCTTGCAACAGATTGCCTTCATGGGGCATTGATTGACTCCTGACAGCGGTACGGCGGGGGCGACAAGGATAAGGTCTAGGCAGACCTCCAATCCACTGAAGATCCACTGTGGGAGCGGGCTTGCTCGCGAATGCGGCGGGTCGGTTGAAATAGATGTCACCTGACACATCACCTTCGCGAGCAAGCCCGCTCCCGCGGCGAGATCTTCGTGAAGCCTGTAATAATTTGCATCAATTGGTTACATTCATAATCTTTGTGAATCAATCCGCCGAGTCCTGCCATGGCCATCAACTTCGATCTCAACGACTTGCAAGCCTTTCGCGCCGTGGTCGAACAGGGCAGTTTCCGCAAGGCCGCCGACACCGTACGTCTGTCGCAACCGGCGCTGAGCCGGCGCATCGAAAAACTCGAAGACGCGCTTGGCGTAAAGCTGTTCGAACGCACCACCCGCAAAGTCAGCCTGACCCAGGCCGGGCGCGGTTTCATGCCCAGTGTCGAGCGTTTGCTGGATGATCTCGACGTGGCGTTGCTGGGGATCAGCGAAGTTGCCTCGACCCGATTGGGCCATGTCACTGTCGCCTGCGTGCCGTCCGCCGCTTACTACTTCATGCCGCGGGTGGTTGCCCGTTATCACAAGCAGTTCCCGCGGATCAAAGTCAAAGTGCTCGATTCCAGCGCTCACGACGTCCTCAGCGCAGTGGTCAACGGCGAGGCGGATTTCGGTTTGAGTTTTATGGGCACACAGGATGCCAAAGTCGATTTTGAACCGCTTGTGCAGGAGTGCTATGTGGTTGCCTGCCGGCGTGATCATCCGTTGGCCGGACGCAACAGCGTGACGTGGGATGAGTTCTATCAGCAGGACTACATCTCGCTGGACAAGACGTCCGGCAATCGTTTTCTGCTCGATCAGGCGTTGAGCGGTGTGGTGCCGCAGCGCCAAAGCATCTGCGAAACCCGGCATGTGACGACAATGATTGGTCTGGTGGAGGCCGGTCTGGGTGTGGCGGCGGTACCGATGATGGCGCTTCCGGGGCCGGATCATCCGATCCTGACGCGGGTGCCATTGACCGACCCGCAAGTGATGCGCAGTGTTGGTATCCTCAAGCGCCGGGGTCGCACATTGACCCCGGCGGCATTGGAACTGGAGCGGCTGGTGGTGGAAATGAAAGTCCAGCCGCCAACGATCAAGGCTTGACCGAATCCATCCCGGTGGCCTGCACGTCAGCCTGGGCGGCCGGTGCAGCGAGGTAGGCGAGTAGCGCCTTGGCTGCTTGCGGATGCTGTGCGCCAACTGGAATCCCGGCAGCAAACCGTGTGACCGACTGCACCGACTCAGGAATCTTTGCCACAAAACTCACCCCCGGCACCGGCAGCAACTCGCTGACCTGCTGAAAGCCCAACTGATAATCGCCCGTGGCAACGACCGAGCCCACGGGGATTTTCGTGATCATCTTCGCTTTTGGTTTCAGTTGATCTTCGATGCCCAGTTTCTTGAACAACTGCTGCTCGATGTATACGCCGCTGGCGCTGTCGGAGTAGGCCACCGATTGTGCGTCGAGCAGGGTTTTCTTCAGGCCTTCGACGCTGCTGATGTCCGGTTTCGGCGCGCCTTGGCGCACCGCCAGGCCGATCCGCGAATCCGCCAGTTCAACGCGTGAGGCCGGGTCGACTTTGCCCTGTTTGATCAAGTCGTCGAGCGCGTAGCCGACCATGATCACCACGTCGGCCTGTTCGCCGCGCGCCAGGCGATTAGGGATCGCTTCCGGGGACTTGCCCATCGACGGGCCAAGGATGGTGTCGAGCGTGTTGCCCGTCGCGGCGGCAAATTTTGGCCCGAGGATTTTGTAGGCGGCGGTGAAGCCGCCCGAGGTCATCACCCGTACCTCTTCGGCGTGTGCCAGTGCGCTGAAAGCGAGGAGGGCGAGGACAGTCAGGTTGAACAGTTTTTTCATGGCGATACGTTCCTTAAGCAACGGCAGGTTGCAGACGGCCGCCGGCGCGGCGATACAGATAGAGGGTGGCGCACAACGCGCACAGTGCACCGATGCTCATCCAGTAACCCGGCGCGGCTTTGTCGCCGGTGTACTGGATCAGGAAGGTGGACATCGCTGGGGTGAAACCGCCAAAAATCGCGGTGGCCAGGCTGTAGGCGAGCGAGAAACCGGCGACGCGCACCTCCACGGGCATGATCTCGGTGAGGGCTGGAATCATGGCGCCGTTGTACATCCCGTAGATAAACGACAGCCACAACAGCGACAGCAACATGTGGCTGAAACTCGGTGCCTGCACCAGGTAGGACAGCGCCGGATAAGTCGTGGCCAGCGCCAGCAGCGACATGGCGATCAGCAACGGGCGACGGCCAATGCGGTCGGACAGCATGCCGCCAATCGGTAACCAGAAGAAGTTCGACACGCCCACCAGCAAGGTCACCAGCAGTGCGTCGGAGGTGCTCAGGTGCAGCACGGTTTTGCCGAAAGTCGGCGCGTACACCGTGATCAGATAGAACGCGGTGGTGGTCAGGGCGACCATCAGCATCCCACCGAGCACTACGCCCCAGTTTTGGCCGAGAGTGCGGAACACTTCTTTCATGCTAGGGCGGTGTTTGCGCGCCGCAAACGCTTCGGTTTCCGCCAGGTTACGGCGCAGCACAAAGATGAACGGCACGATCATGCAGCCCACGAAAAACGGAATACGCCAGCCCCAATCGGCAATTACGTCCGGCGCCATCCAAGCGTTCAGCGCGTAGCCCAGCGCGGCGGCAACGATGATTGCCACTTGCTGGCTGGCCGACTGCCAAGCGGTGAAAAAGCCTTTGCGACCGGGCGTGGCGATTTCGGACAAATAAACCGAAACCCCGCCCAATTCGGCACCGGCCGAGAAGCCTTGCAGCAGCCGTCCGATCAACACCAGTGCGGGGGCGAACAGGCCAATGGTTTCGTATCCGGGCACCAGCACGATCAATATCGTGCCGCTGGCCATGATCGATAGCGTAACGATCAACCCTTTGCGACGACCGACGTCATCGATGTACGCACCGAGCACGATGGCCCCCAGTGGGCGCATCAAAAAGCCTGCGCCGAACACCGCAAAGGTCATCATCAGAGAGGCGAATTCACTGCTCGCCGGAAAGAACACCGCCGCGATCTGGGTGGCGTAGAAACCGAACAGAAAGAAGTCGAACTGTTCGAGGAAGTTGCCCGAGGTCACCCGGAAAATGGCGCCGGCCCGCGAGCCGCCGTGTGGGATTGAGGCTGTCATGACAAAGTACTCCACCGCTTTTATGACGTGCGCTACGGGGAAGCGGCGCACGGTTTTTATTGGGGTGGATAGTGGCGCAGGTGTAACAATCTGTTAATTGCATTGTTGGTATGGATTGATGCGCAAAGCGGATCAGTGAGGGGCGCTGAACCGCTCTGGGATCTGGCTTGCCAGCGATGGCATAAGTTTCGCCAATCAATCCATTGAACCTGTCGGCCTCTACTGCTGACCGTTTGCTTTCTCAGCGGCATTGCGAACGGTGAAGCTGCCATCCCAGTGCGGATCAATCCGCCGGATGCGCTCGTTCAGCTCAGGGTGGGTAGCGAACAGGCGACTCAGCGGGTTCGAGACGCCCGCGCTGAAATACAAGTGACTTTACTCACCGGCTCGGGCAGCACCGATAGATGAACCTTGCGCACCGATTTTTTTCAGGGCGCCGACGATGCTCTGCGGATTGCGCGTGAATTGGACCGCGCTGGCATCCGCCAGGAACTCGCGTTGGCGACTCACTGCTGCCTTGATCAGGCTGCCGAAAACATTACCGATAAATCCGGCAACGCAGAGCACCAGACCGAAAACCCCCAGCAGAATCATGATCCCCGAATCACGTTTTTCACCTTTATTACTTTTGAGTTGATTGGCGAGAATATAGGCGCCCGCAATCCCGAGGATCAGCAGGCCGTAGACAACCGCCACAAGTTGAGTGTTGAGCCGCATGTCACCGTTATAGATGTGGCTGAACTCATGGGCGATCACTCCTTGCAGCTCGTCTCGGGACAACAGTGAAATTGCGCCCTGGGTCACGCCGATCACCGCATCTTGGGGGGTGAACCCCGCCGCGAAGGCGTTGATGCTTTCTTCCGGCAACACATACACCGCAGGCACGACGGTACCTGAGGCAATCGCCATTTCCTCGACGATGTTCATCAGTCGTTGCTCATCCAATGTGTTGCCGTTGTCGCTGATCAACCGTCCGCCGAGTTTCTGGGCGACCACTTTTCCGCCCGCCCGCAGTTCGTGGTATTTCAGCAGGCCGCCGATCAGAACGATGCCGCTGACCACTGATGCAATGACGGCCATCGCCATGAGCGCATCCAGCAGGCTGCCGGTGCCGCTCAGGTAATTTTCGAATCCATGGAAGACGAAGGGCAGGCTGGTGAGGACTGTCAGAGCCAGCAGCGACAAGATCATCAGGTTCACCAAGCGTGTCGTCTGGCGTCTGGCCCTGCGTTGATTTTCAAAAAAATTCATGGGCCGTCCTTGGGTAACGAGGGTTAGAAAGAGACTTTCGGGGCGACCTTGATGGCCAGCGTGTCAGCAAATTTCAGCGGAGCCGCATCGGTACCATGACCGAAACCGGTTGCCAGCAGCACCGCAGGGAAACCCTGTTTGAGGGTGTTGTAGGTCATCACCGCATCGTTGTAAGCCTGCCGCGCAAAGCTCACTTTGTTTTCGGTGCTGCTCAGCTCTTCACTGAGTTGCTGCATGTTCTGCGAGGCCTTGAGATCGGGATAGGCCTCCAGCGTCAGGTGCAACCGACCCACCGCGCTGCTGAGCGTGCTGTCCGCCTGGCCCAACTGCTCGATGTTTTTTGCGTTGCGCGGTTGCGCTTGCGTGGCCTCAAGTACGGCCACTGCAGCGTTGCGCGCAGCGATGACCGCTTCGAGGGTTTCGCGTTCGTGGGCCATATAACCCTTGGCAACGGCCACCAGATTGGGGATCAAGTCGTAACGGCGCTTGAGCTGGACTTCGACTTGGGCGAAAGCATTCTTGATTTCATTTCGCCGCGCCACCAGCGAGTTGAAAAGGCTGACGGCATAGAGGGCGCAGAGTCCGAGCAAAACCAGACTGACGACGAGATAGGTTTTCACGGTGATGTCCTTGTTCACGCGGTGCGATTTTGCGCGGCATGGTAGCGCAAAAAAATCACGCTGACAGTGGATCGAGCTGATTACACATCGTTCGAACATCGCGCCATCCTGTGGGAGCCTGGCTTGCCTGCGATCGCGTCCCGACGGACAACTACAATCCCCCAGCCAGCCCCGAAAAAAAACAAGGAATGATTCCAGCACCGCGCAGTCGGAGTTCAGGTATCAGACATCTCAGGAGGTTCACCGATGAACAGCAAAACCCTAATCGCCAGCCTGGCCCTCGTCGCCGGCATCGCCGGGATCAGCCCACTCGTTCAAGCGGCGCAAACCTCAAGCGAACCCGCCGTGCAATCTCCGGTCAGTGACCGCGAGTTGAAGGTCAATGACCGCGCACCAGACGTTTATCAGCGCAGCGAGAAAGCCCTCGACTGGAAAGCCAAGGGCCTGAAAAAACCGGTCGATCAGGCCCAGTGGGTGCAGATCAATGACCAGTACGTCATGGTAATGATCACCAACGGCACGATTGTCGAGATGAAACCGGTTCCGCGTTAAACCCAGGATTCAAAAGCCCTGCGCCTTTAGACGCGCAGGGCTTTCCTCACCCAACCGATACTGATTATTCCCGCTGCGTTTGGCCTCATACATCGCCAGATCGGCAATGTGCAGCAACCGATCCATCGCCGTCGCATGATCGGGAAAAACCGCCACGCCAAGGCTGGTACCGATATGGCGCTGGTCGTTGCCGATGCTGATCGGTGGAGACAGTTCGATGAAGATCTTTTGGCAGATGCTGCGGGCTTCGTCCTGCAGGTTGATGCCGGGTGCGAGGTCTTGCAGGATCACCACGAACTCGTCGCCGCCGATGCGCGCGACGGTGTCGCTGGCGCGCAGGATGCGTTTCAGGCGAGTGGCGGTGGTGATCAGAACCCGGTCGCCGGCAGCGTGGCCGTACTGGTCGTTGATGGTTTTGAAACCGTTGAGGTCGACGAAGACCAGCGCCACCCGCGTGCAGCTCTGGCGCGCATGGTCCAGCGCTTCGCAGAGCCGTTCTTCAAGCACCAGCCGATTGGGCAGACCAGTCAACGGGTCGAAGTGGGCGAGGTGTTTGAGGTAACTGGCCGAGGCTTTTTCTTCGGTAATGTCGCGCACTACGCCCATCATTTTGATCATCGCGTCGTGTTCATTGCGCACCACATTGCCGGTTTCCCGTAGCCAGCGAATCGTGCCGTCAGGCCAGACCACGCGATATTCCTCGTCGTGGTTTTCACCGGTTTCCAGGCAACGCAGTTCGCCGGCGCGCACCCTGACGCGGTCGTCCGGATGCACGCAGGAACAGAACAACGCATAGGAGGGTGTCACTTCGCCGATGTTGAAACCGAACATGCCGTAGATCGCGTCTGACCAGTACAGCCGGTCAGTGTCGACTTCCCAATCCCATGTGCCGATCCGCGCGAAATACTGGCTGCGCTTGAAACGCTCGGCGTCGCCGTCCTGATGAATGTTCCGGCCTTCGGCGGCGCGCGTCAGCAGATCACGGTATTGGGCAAGCTGCTGGCGCAAACCACGCTCGCGCCAGATCAACAGGGCGATGACGGCAAGCATCACCGCGCCGATGGCAAGGCTGATAAAGAGCTGAGTCATTTGGGCGCTGCCAGCATGGCAAGTCGATCCGGGAAGTAATGGCGGTTGGCTATGTTAAGGGTTCATCACTCGGTTCGGATACCACGTTGATCGTCGCTGACGGCTTGCCAATACCCGGCAATTCTGGGAAAACGGCGGCCAGTTGAACAATAGAGTGAATGTCATGAATGATGAACTGCAGGTCATCGATCTTCAGGTAGGCGAGGGCAAAGCCGCCGTCAAAGGTGCGCTGATCACTACCCAATACACCGGCTGGCTGGAAGACGGCACGGAGTTCGATTCGTCCCACACCCGGGGCAAACCTTTTCAGTGCGTGATCGGCACTGGCCGGGTGATCAAGGGTTGGGATCAAGGATTGATGGGCATGCAGGTCGGCGGCAAACGCAAACTGCTGGTGCCGGCGCATTTGGGGTACGGCGAGCGGACGATGGGCAAGATCCCGCCGCATTCGAATCTGGTGTTTGAGATCGAGTTGCTGGAGGTTTTGACGCGGGAGGATTGAGGCTCGCACCCGTCTGTTACTCCAGCAGTCATGTGCCGATGCTTTCGCGAGCAAGCTCACTCCCACAGGTTTGTAGGGTGTTCACAAAATCCGCAAACCCCACCGATTCCTGTGGCAGCGAGCTTGCGAAGAGCCCTTCAAGGCCATCTCAAGAAATCGCCTTGCTCCCACGCCCAAACCGCTCCCGATACACCGACGGCGGCACCCCGACCACGCCACGAAATGCCACGCGAAAGCTCTCCACCGACCGATAGCCACAGCGCTCGGCGATTTGCTCGTTCTGTTGATCGGTGCTTTCCAGCAACTCCCGTGCTCGGGCCAGACGTTCGTGCTGCAACCACGCCTTGGGCGACTGACCGTTGGCCTCGCTGAAGCGCCGCAAAAACGTGCGCTCACTCATCGCCGCTTCACTCGCCAGATCGCGCACTTCCAACGGCTCGTGCAAACGCTCGCGTGCCCAATGCATAACACGCGACAGATCGTTGCGTGGCGTCGCGCTTACCGGGGTTGGAATGAACTGCGCCTGCCCGCCGGTACGCTGCGGCGACATCACCAGGCGTCGCGCCACCGAGTTGGCGACTTGAGTGCCGCAGTCCCGCGCCACCAGGTGCAGGCAGGCGTCGATGCCGGCTGCGCTGCCTGCCGAGGTAATCAACTGGCCGGCGTCGACGTAGAGCACATCCGGATCAACCGCAATCGCCGGATAGCGTTGCGCCAATTCCGTGGTGTAGCGCCAATGGGTGGTGGCGCCGTGGCCGTCGAGCAGGCCGGTGGCTGCCAGGACAAATACCCCGGAACAAATCGACAACAAGCGAGCGCCACGCTCATGGGCTTGCCGTAACGCATCGATCAAGGCTGGAGGCACCGCCGCATTTCGGTCGCGCCAGCCGGGAATGATGATGGTGCGTGCCTCGGCGAGCAGTTCCAGACCGCCGTCGGCCAACACCTGAATCCCGCCCATGGCGCGCATCGGCCCTTGATCGACCGCAGCAATCGCATGCTCGTACCAAGGAAAATCGAACTCCGGCCGGGCCAGGCCGAAGATCTCCACGGCGATGCCGAACTCGAAAGTGCAGAGGCCGTCGTAGGCCAGAATCGCGACCAGACCTGGTGATGTTGGCATTTGGCGGAAAATTCCCGATGAGTGTCTTGTCCGCCACTGTAGCGGCAGGCTGCGGCTCGATAAAGTCTGTTCATACCCGATCAGATGAAGGAGCAATACCCGATGCCCAGCCTTGTTCGCGAAATTCCTGCCGCTACCTCGGCGATTGCCCTGATGCATTTCAGCAACCGTCTGACCTTCGAAACCGATTGTTCCGACGTATTCAGCAGCCAAGAGGCCGGTGAGGTCGACTTTGTATTGGTTGATGTGCGCGGACCGTTGGCTTTCGAGCGTGGCCATGTGCCGGGCGCGATCAATATGCCGGGGCGTTTGCTGACGGCTCAAGGGTTGGCGAGCTACTCGAAAAACACGCTGTTCGTGGTCTATTGCGCGGGACCACATTGCAACGGCGCCAACAAGGCAGCGGTGAAACTGGCGGCGCTGGGTTACCCGGTCAAGGAAATGATCGGCGGCGTGACCGGCTGGCTGGATGAGGGATTTTCGCTCAGTGATTCGTCTGTTGCCGCAGTGTCACTCGGTTGCGAATGCTGACGCTTTTCAAGATTTTTTGAACGAAAGCAGCGCTTGTCCTACAGCCTTTGCACCACGACGGCGCACCTGTTGACCCCGGTCAGCCGGTGCGCCGATCTTCTGTAAGTATTTGTCGCTTAAAAACAATTTGCCCTGTGCGCGCCGCCATAGACTGCCGGCCACTTCGGTTTTTTGCCGTTAACTGGCCATGACCGAACGTTGAATCGAAGCTGCCAATAAAAGCCTCCGCACACAGGAGTTATAAATGAAGAAGCTAGTGATGTTTGGTGCCCTGGCACTGTCGATGTTGTCCCTGACCGCTGTGGCCGAAGACGCCAAGCCGATCCGCATCGGTATCGAAGCCGGTTACCCGCCATTCTCGATGAAAACCCCTGACGGCAAACTCGCCGGCTTCGACGTGGATATCGGCGATGCGCTGTGTGAGCAGATGAAAGTCAAATGTACCTGGGTCGAGCAGGAATTCGACGGCCTGATCCCGGCGCTGAAAGTGAAGAAGATCGACGCGATCCTGTCCTCGATGACCATCACTGACGATCGCAAGAAAAACGTCGATTTCACCATCAAGTACTACCACACGCCTGCACGTTTCGTGATGAAGGAAGGTTCAGGTGTCAAAGACCCGCTGACCGAGCTCAAAGGCAAGAAAGTCGGCGTACTGCGTGCCAGTACCCACGACCGCTACGCCACCGAAGTGCTGGTCCCGGCCGGTATTGATCTGGTGCGCTACGGCTCGCAGCAGGAAGCCAACCTCGATATGGTCTCCGGTCGCCTCGACGCGATGCTGGCCGACTCGGTCAACCTGAGCGACGGTTTCCTGAAAACCGACGCCGGCAAAGGCTTCGAATTCGTCGGCCCGACCTATGAAGACGCCAAATACTTCGGCGGCGGCGCCGGTATTGCAGTGCGCAAGGGCGATACCGCGCTGGCTGAGCAATTCAACAAGGCCATCACCGAAATCCGCGCCAACGGCAAGTACAAGCAAGTGCAGGACAAGTACTTCGACTTTGACGTGTACGGCCATTAATACGCCGTAGAAAAAAGTGGCCCCGTTAACGCGGTGGCCACTTTTTTACGCTCTGATCAACACGAGAACGTTGTGGGAGCGGGCTTGCTCGCGAATACGGTTTGACATTCAACCGCTTCGTTGGCTGATACACCGTATTGGCGAGCAAGCCCGCTCCCACAGGGGATCTCAGTGATCCGTTATTCAGGAGTTACCCATGCAACGCATCGACCATGTTCTGCCCTGGAGCCACCTGGGCAGCGAACGTTCCCTCAGCGTGTTTCGTTACGGCGCCGGCACCCGCAAGGTTTACATTCAGGCCAGCCTGCACGCCGATGAACTGCCAGGCATGCGCACTGCGTGGGAGCTCAAACAACGCCTGAACGAACTCGAAGCCCAAGGCCGTTTGCAAGGTGTGGTTGAGCTGGTGCCGGTGGCCAACCCGATCGGCCTGGATCAACACCTGCAAGGCGCGCACATGGGCCGTTTCGAACTGGGCAGCGGCAAGAATTTCAACCGTGCCTTCGTCGAGCTCAGCGCCCCGGTGGCGGCGTTGATCGGTGATCAATTGGGCGCCGATGCTGACGCCAACATCGCGCTGATTCGCCAGGCCATGGGCCAGGTCTTCGATGACCTGCCGGCACCGGCCTCGCCACTGGAAGCGCTGCACCGGTTGTTGCTGCGCCATGCCTGTGATGCCGACATCACCCTCGACCTGCATTGCGATTTTGAAGCCTCGATTCACCTCTACGCGTTGCCGCAACACTGGCCGCGGTGGCAATCGCTGGCGGCGCGGTTGAAGGCTGGCGTGGCGTTGCTGTGTGAGGACTCCGGCGGCAGTTCGTTCGATGAGTCCTGCTCGACGCCCTGGTTGCGCCTGGCGCGGGCGTTCCCCAACGCGGCGATTCCACCGGCCAACCTCGCGACAACGCTGGAGTTGGGCAGCATGGGCGATACACGCGTCGATCAGGCCCAGGCCAATTGCGAGGCCATTCTCGGGTTTCTCGCCGAACAAGGGTTCATCAGCGGCGAATGGCCGGCAACGCCGAAAGAGTGCTGTGAAGGCATGCCGTTCGAAGGCACCGAATACCTGTTCGCGCCGCACCACGGTGTGGTGAGTTTCCTGCGCAATGCGGGCGAGTGGGTAGAGAAGGGCGATGCGTTGTTTGAAGTGGTTGATCCGTTGCAGGATCGTGTGACCACGATCCACGCCGGCACCAGCGGGGTATTGTTTGCGATTGATCGCGGGCGCTATACCGAGCCGGGCATTTGGCAGGCGAAAGTGGCGGGGCGAGTGCCGTTTCGCACGGGCAAACTGACGAACGACTGACAGATTTTTGCTGTGTTCAAGGTCCTCTTCGCGAGCAAGCCCGCTCCCACGGGTTTTGTGAGTGGCACAGATTATTGTGCGAGCTGGCTTGCCAGTGAAGGCGACATCAGCAACCCCCCGTCATTTGGAACCTCGCTTCAGGGTGTTAGGCTCACCCCAAACCCTGCACCCCGTGAAGGAAAACTTATGTTGAAGGTGTTTGCTCTGTTGACCCTGCTGGCGTCCAGCGCTGTTCAGGCTCAAACCACTCTGCAAAGCGATCTGCCGCTCAAGTACATCGAACAAGTTCACCCAGACGCCGATCCGCGTCCGCTGGTGATATTCCTGCACGGCTACGGCAGTAACGAGGCCGATCTGATCGGCATGAAATTCCAGCTGCCGGCGCAGTACAACTACCTCTCCGTGCAGGCTCCGTTGGCGTTGGGTGAAGGGCGATTCCAGTGGTTTCGCAAAAAAGGCGAAGGCGCCTACAACGGCGAGACTGATGATCTGAAGGTCAGCGGTCAGAAGCTAAGGGATTTTGTCGCGCAAGCGGCGAAGAAATATCACACCACGCCGGACAAGGTGTACCTGATCGGTTTCAGTCAGGGCGCCATGATGACCTACGAGGTGGGACTGCGCCCACCCGTGGTCGTGGGCGGCATCGCGGCGTTGAGCGGGCGTTTATTGCCGGTGTTGAAAACCGAGCTCAAGCCTGAACAACAACCGCTGCCGCTGAGCATCTTCATCGGCCATGGCACCGCCGATGATCGCGTGCCGTATCGCGACGGCACGGCCGCCAACGAGCGGCTGCAGAAGCTCAAGTACACACCGCAGTTTCACGCTTATCCCGGGGTCGGCCACAGCATCAGCGCGGCCGAACTGCGGGATCTGAATGGCTGGTTGCAGCAGCTCAATCCTTGAGGATGGTTTTCACCAGCGCATCGTGACCTTGCTTGTCGCTGACCCGCGAGATCACCTGGACCAGTGCCATCTTCGTACCGGAACCGGCCATCAACGTGGTGTTGAGCGTCTGGCCGCCGCCCTGGGTGGCGGTGCTGTCGACCTGACGCAGGCCCAGACCAGTGCCTTTGCGGGTCAGGCTTTTTTCGCTGAGTTTGTTGAAGTCTGGCAAGGCTTTGCGCTGGGCGTCGATGAAGTCAGAGACGCTACCGTCGAGGAACTCGCTGTCGTTGTCCTTGACGTTGTTGCCTTCGGGAATCTGGTTTTCGGCGGCGATGACCACGGTTTTAGTCGCCTGGTTGGTGTACATGGTGCCCTTGGCGCCGGTCGGGCTAGCGGGTAGCGGGTCGGCAACGAAGCCTTTGGGCAGCACGAAGGTGAACTTGCCGCCCAGCATCGAGACCTTCTCGGTGGCGGCTTTTTCCTTGGGCTTGGCCGCCTGAGCGTTGATGGCGCCTAGACCGGCGACAGCCGCGACTAACAGGACGACGGCTTTTTTGCTCAGCAATGACATGGGAATCTCCGGTGAATGGTCGCGCGAGGCGGGCGATCATCCCACGGAGCATGCAGGGCATTCCAGCGCGATTCGTCTGACGGGTTATTGCGTCTGTTGCCTGGGGGCGGGGCGGGCCAGTAGCCGCTTGGTGACGCCCAGCATCGCCACCGACACCGCCACTCCCAAGGCAAATCCACCAAGGCCCAGGCTCGGCAATGTCAGTGCCGAGACCAGACAAAACGCCGAAAACGAATACATCCCCGTCGCGGTCGCCCGTAGCAGCGCGGCGGTAAATTCAGGGCCACGGGTTTGCTGGGAAAACACCGCCATCACACTGCCAAGCACCGGGAACACCGCAAGCAGGCCGCTCCAGCGTTCGCCGACGGTACTTGCGAGCATGGTCACCACCAGCGTCAGCGCAGCGCCGGCGAGCATCCGCCAGATCAATCTGTCCGACTTCGGAACCGGACTGCTGAGCGGCGGCTGCACGTTGGGAAACAGGTAGGGCGCCGCCAGTAGGGCAACCGCCGCCGCCAGCACCGAAAACGGCATTGATGCCGGAATCAGTGACAGTACCAGCGCCAGCAAGGCCCAGACCGTCAGGGAAATGCTCAACGCCCAAGGCCAGTTGGCCCGCTGCGCGACCTGCGCGTAGGTGATGCAGAACGCAATCATCGCGAACATCGCTGACAAAGCGGCCACCGCTGATTGCGCGGCAAACGGCGCGCCCTGTTCGATGGCGAGGAAAAACAGGATCGGCCCAACGACCACCGGCAACCCCGACAGCCACCCGGCCACGCTCGGCCCCCAGCGTTTACCCGCCAAAGATATCAGCAGCAGAAAACCGGGAATCAACAGCAACTTGAGGATCAGCACGCAGGTGTCTCCGTCCGGTGAGAGGCGGTCACGGTAGCATCGCTGTCAGTGGATTGCT
Source organism: Pseudomonas sp. NPDC087615 (assembly GCF_044743445.1). Lineage (NCBI taxonomy): Bacteria > Pseudomonadati > Pseudomonadota > Gammaproteobacteria > Pseudomonadales > Pseudomonadaceae > Pseudomonas > Pseudomonas sp. NPDC087615. The sequence goes on from NZ_JBIUWM010000015.1 coordinate 75,911, forward strand.
GCACACGTGGGTATTTTTTGTATACAAAGTCTCGGAGGCATACAGGCTATGCTTCGTCTATCAGGGTTTGCCGGAGTCGATGACGTGATGAGCAGAACACAGAATGTCTGGCGTGGGTGCTGCGCCATCGGCTTGTGGGCCTTGCTGGTGGCACCTGCCTGGGCCAACTGGCAGGACGAAGTGCCTGGCGCCAAAATCATCGGCACCGGTGATTTCAGTGTGTTCGGTTTCGACGTTTATAACGCGCGGCTGTGGAGCGCCGCGCAGCCTCTGGTGGACGGGCAGCCCTTTGCCCTGGAGCTGATCTACCTGCGCAAGATTTCTCGCGACGATCTGGTCGAGGCCAGTGTTGATGAGATCAAACGTCTGGCGGGTTCTTCCATCAGCCCGGCGCAACTGGCCGTCTGGCAGACGCAGATGCAGCAGGCGTTCGTCGACGTCCGCGCAGGCACCCGCATTACCGGGGTTTATTTGCCGGGGCAGGGGGCGCGGTTTTTTGTTGGCCAACAGTTGCAGCACGAAATCGACGACCCGCAGTTCGCCCGCGCATTTTTTGATATCTGGTTGAGTCCACGTACACGCAGTCCCGAATTGCGTCAGCAACTACTGGGTGTGGCCGGATCTTGAGCTTTCATCACAGGGGGCGAAACGTCTAAGCTGCGTCTTTCGACTTGTTTCTGGATGTGTGCGTGAAATTCAGCTTGCCCAAAATCGCCACCGCGCCGTTTTGCCCGCCGGAAGTGGCTGGCAGCGTTGCGGTAGATCCCAATGCCTCGTTTTTCAAGCGCGTGCTGCGCTTCGCCGGCCCTGGCTTGCTAGTGTCGATCGGCTATATGGATCCGGGCAACTGGGCGACGGCAATCGAAGCGGGTTCGCGGTTTGGCTACAGCCTGCTGTTTGTCGTGCTGCTGGCGAGTCTGGCAGGCATGGTCGTGCAATGCCTGTGTTCGCGTCTGGGCATCGCCACCGGCCGCGATCTGGCGCAATTGTCCCGCGAGCGCTACAGCACCCCGACGGCGCGGCTGCAATGGGTGTTGGCGGAGATCTCGATTATTGCCACTGACCTTGCCGAAGTCCTTGGTTGCGCGCTGGCGTTTCACTTGTTGCTTGGTTGTTCGCTGACTTTCGGTATCGCGCTGACAGCGTTCGATACGTTGCTGGTGTTGGCCCTGCAGAATCGCGGGTTCCGCCGCCTCGAAGCGATCATGCTGGTGTTGGTCACCACCATTGGCGTGTGTTTTTTCGTTGAATTGTTGCTGATCAAGCCGTACTGGCCGGACGTGGCTCAGGGCTTCAAACCGTCACTGGCCGCCATCAGCGACGCCGCGCCGTTGTACCTGGCAATCGGCATTCTTGGTGCCACCGTCATGCCGCATAACCTTTATTTGCACACGTCCATCGTGCAGACACGAATGATCGGTAAGGATCTGGCGAGCAAACAGGACGCGGTGAAACTTGCGCGCATCGACACCATCGGTTCGCTGGCGTTGGCGTTGTTGGTCAACGCGGCGATTCTGATCCTCGCGGCGGCCGCTTTTCACCAGTCCGGTCATACCGACGTAGTAGAGATCCAGGATGCCTATCACTTGCTGGACCCACTGGTTGGCGGCGCGCTGGCCAGCGTGCTGTTCGGTGTGGCGTTGCTCGCGTCTGGGCAGAGTTCGACCTTTACCGGCACCATCGCCGGCCAGGTGATCATGGAGGGATACCTGAATCTGCGGATTCCCTGCTGGCAACGGCGGCTGATCACTCGAGGACTGGCGCTGATTCCGGCGTTCATGGGTGTTTGGCTCATGGGTGACGGCGCAGTGGGCAAATTGCTGGTGCTCAGCCAGGTGGTGTTGAGCCTGCAACTGCCGTTTGCCTTGTATCCGCTGATTCGCATGACCAACGACAAGAAACTGATGGGGCCATTCGTGAACCGCTGGCCGACCCGTGTGCTGGCGTGGGGCTTGTTTGTGCTGATCAGCGGGGCCAATAGCTGGCTGATTTTGCAGTTGGCGGTCTGAGCGTCTGACTGAGTAATCAATTCGAACACCTTCGCGAGCAAGCCCGCCCATGCGATGTAGGGGGGGCGTTTGAGGCTTGCCGTGAGGTCCATTCGTCTCCTCTTTCCACAACCACCTTGCCTCTGCCGATGCAATCGGTGAATATGCCCGCCATATAGGGGTAGGGGGTATAGGTATGTCGCACATCCACGAACACAAAGACGAACTGCTTAACCGCGTAAGGCGCATTGCCGGACAGGTTCAAGCGGTGGAGAAGGCGCTGGAAGGGGACGCCGACTGCGCCAAGACGTTGCACCTGGTGGCGGCGATTCGCGGCGCGGTCAATGGCTTGATGGAGCAATTCATCGAAGCCCACACCCGCGAACATGTGGCCCATCCTGATCTCAGCGACGAGGCGCGTGCCCAAGGCGCAGAAGACCTGTTGCAAGCCATCCGTCGCTACTCCAAATAGAGCGCCATATCATGACCCTGACCTCCAAGGCTGACCCGTTCAGCCACGATCACCAGTTTCTTGGCGCCTCCCACGACGACAATGCCCGTCGCACGTTATGGGTGGTGGTGCTGACCTTTGTGATGATGATTGGCGAAATCGCCGCAGGTTACATCACCGGTTCCATGGCGCTGTTGGCCGACGGTTTCCACATGGCGACCCATGCCGGCGCGTTGGGCATTGCGGCGGCGGCCTACGGGTTTGCCCGGCGTAATGCCAACAACCGCCGCTACAGTTTCGGTACCGGCAAGGTCGGTGACCTGGCAGGATTCGCCTCGGCCATGGTGCTCGGTCTGGTGTCACTGGCGATTGCCGGTGAGTCCATTGTGCGGCTGTTCCAGCCCACCAGCGTGGCATTTGGCGAGGCGACGGTGATTGCAGTGGTGGGGCTGGCGGTGAATCTGGTCAGCGCTTTTTTGCTGATGGGGCACCACGGTCATGACCATGGGCATCACCACGACCACGGTCACGATCATCATCACCATCACGACAACAACCTGCGTTCGGCTTACGTCCATGTGCTGGCCGACGCCCTGACGTCGGTGCTGGCGATTGCCGCGTTGCTGGCCGGGCGCTATCTCGGCTGGGTGTGGCTGGACCCGACCATGGGTATTGTCGGCGCCATTGTCATCGCCAAATGGGCCTACAACCTGATGCGTAACAGCGCTGCCGTATTGCTCGACGCCACCGATGAGCCGGTGGCCGCCGAAATCCGAGAGTTGTTGGAAACCTCGGGCGATATGCGGATCAGCGATCTGCACGTCTGGCAGGTCGGCCCGCAGGCGCGGGCGGCGATTGTCAGCGTGGTGGCAAGTGCAGGTATCACCGCTGAGGCCGTTCGCGAACGGCTGGCGCCGGTGCATGAGCTATCGCACCTGACCATCGAATTGCACAGCGCCTAACGCTGTACCTCGCTGAACAGTGGAATGCGCCCGTTAAGAGAAGGGCGGTAGTGCCAGCTCAGGCGATCAAGATCGATGCCGAGATCGACGATTGCCTTGACCGTTGCGCTGGCAATCGTCATCGCCAGCGCTTGCCCCGGACACTGATGGCGACCGCTGCCAAAACTGAAACTGCGGCGGTTGGGGCGATCCAGTGCAAACCGGTCGGGGTTTTCATTGAGTGCAGGATCACGGTTGGCCGAGGCCAGTAGCAGCACAATCACCTCGCCCGCCTCAAGGCGAATCCCGTCGATGTCGCAGGAGGTCGCGACAAATCGCCGGGTGTTCTGCACCGCAGGGTCGAAGCGCTGCACTTCAGCCAGTAGCGCCTCAATGGAGGCTGTGCGTAGCGCTGGCGCTCGCCGCAAAGCCACCAGCGCATTGCCGATCAATCCTGCGCACGCTTCAAACGTCTGTGAGCAGAGACCGATCAGGTTGGCGATCAGGGTTTGCTCGCTCCCCTCGAATCGCTGCGTGATGCCGGCCAGCAAAGTCGTTTGCTCCCGCGGGCCGGCGAGCAACTCAGTGAAATATCCGTGCAACTGCTGCGCCGCTGCGTGGGCGGCCGCCAGTTGCACGTCATTGCTCAACGGTGACAGGCACGCGACAAAATCCCCGGTCAACTCACTGATTGCCCGAGCCTGTGCGGGAGCGAACCCGAGCAACACCGCGACTACACAGACCGGCCCCCTGAACATGGCTTTGTGTACGCCATCGGCGTTCGCGCAGATCAGGCGTGCGTTCACCAACGCCTGAACTTCACCGCTGTTGATCAGCGTCAATGCCGGCTCGATGGCCGAACGTGGACAGCGCTGGTGTTCGTCCTCGTTCATCCGCATCAACTGGCCGAAGACTTTACCGGCCATGCCCTCGGCAATCGCTTTGGGCACCGGCTCGTGTGCCGGACGCACCCGACACTCGGCATGAGCCAGTACCGCACAAACTGCACGGGCTGTGCTGGCGACCCACAATTTCAGTTCGGGATGAAACATCAGCCCACCCTCGGCGCGCAGTGTTTCGTAATACGGGTAGGGGTCGGCATGAGTCGCAGCGATGATCGGGTCCATGTTTGTAGCCTTGTCGGAGGGGAAAGTGTTGCTACTATCTCCAGACCGTAACGGCGATGATTCGTCGGGGAGCGAAATATGCACGCAGAACATCAAGACATCGGCGTCTCGCAAGTGGCCGCCGCCATCGCGGAACCGGCCCGGACGAAAATCCTCTGCGCGCTGATGGACGGTCACGCCCGCACCAGCACGGAGCTGGCGGCTATCGGCGAAGTCAGTGCGTCCACCGCCAGCGCGCACCTGAGCAAACTGAAGGATCTGGCGTTGGTGCGTCTGCATGTGCAGGGCCGCCATCGTTATTACAGCCTCGCCGACAAACGCGTCGCCCGGGCGTTGGAAGCCCTGATGGTGATTGGCCAGAGCGCCGCGCCGACCTTCAAGCCGCACACGCCGGATCGCCTGCAATTTGCCCGCACCTGTTACGACCACATGGCCGGAACGTTGGCGGTGTTGCTGCATGACCGTTTGATCGATGCCGGGTGGCTGGTGGAAACCGACGAGCAGGCGTATCGCTTGAGTGACAGTGGCGCGGCGTTATTTGCAGGGTTGGGTATTGAAGTGCAGGACTTGAATGCACTGCGCCGCAAGTTTGCCTGCCCGTGCTTGGACTGGAGCATGCGCCGGCCGCACTTGGGGGGTTCGCTGGGCGCTGCGCTGCTGCAAACAGCGTTGGAGCGCAAATGGGTGACGCAGGATCTGGACAGTCGGGCATTGGCGCTGACAGCGGCGGGGCACAGAGCGCTCAGTGCGCGATTCGGTATCGAGTTGGCGGCGCAAGCAAAGATCAAAAAATCGCAAGTCGCGGCAACGCCTGCAGATCACAGCGTTCCCCTTTAGCTGCCGTAGGCTGCGATCTTTTGATCTGTTTTTGCAGCTTGTGCCAATCCAATAGACTCGATACTGTATATGCAACCAGTAAAGAGCCTTCGCCATGCAAATCATCGACAAGCTCAGCATCCTCGCCGACGCCGCCAAGTACGACGCATCCTGCGCGAGCAGCGGTGCGCCCAAGCGCAGTTCCGAGGGCAAGAGCGGATTAGGCTCGACCGATGGCATGGGCATTTGCCACAGCTACACGCCGGACGGGCGCTGCGTCTCGCTGCTGAAGATTCTGCTGACCAATTTCTGTCTTTATGACTGCCAATACTGCGTCAACCGCCGTTCCAGCGACGTGCCGCGTGCCCGTTTCACGCCGGAAGAAGTCGTGGCGTTGACCCTGGATTTCTATCGGCGCAACTGTGTCAGCGGGCTGTTTCTCAGCTCCGGGATCATCCGTTCGGCGGACTACACCATGGAGCAACTGGTGCGGGTTGCGAAGCTTCTGCGTGAAGAGCACGAGTTTCGCGGTTACATCCACCTCAAGACCATTCCCGAAGCCGACCCGGCGCTGATCGAGGAGGCCGGACGTTACGCTGATCGCTTGAGCGTCAACATCGAGTTGCCCACCGATGCCAGCCTGCAAACCCTGGCGCCGGAGAAACAGATTGTCTCGATCAAACAGGCGATGCAGACCATCTACACCGGTGAGCAGACCGTGCGCAACGAACCACGCGCGCCTAAATTCGCGCCGGCCGGACAAAGCACCCAGATGATCGTCGGGGCCGATGACACCGACGACAGCACCATCCTCCACAGTGCGCAGGCGTTGTACGGCAACTTCCGGCTGCGCCGGGTTTACTATTCGGCGTTCAGTCCGATCCCCGACAGCCCGAAAAGCGTACCGCTGGCTGCGCCCCCCTTGATGCGTGAGCATCGGTTGTATCAGGCCGATTTTCTCTTGCGCAGCTATGGCTATAGCGCCGGTGAGCTGCTCAAGGGGCCGGGGAATCTGGCGCTGGATATCGATCCGAAACTGGCGTGGGCGTTGCAGAATCGCGAGGTGTTTCCGCTGGACCTCAATCGTGCTGAACCGGCCCTGATCGCCCGTATTCCCGGCATTGGCCTGCGCACCACCGAACGCCTGGTGGAGCTGCGCCGACAGCGGCGGATTCGCTACGAGGACGTAGCGCGCATGCGGTGCGTACCGGCCAAAGCCAAGCCGTTCATCATCACCAGCGATTACCATCCGCAGCAAGCCGAGGTCACCAGTCATATGCTGTATCAGCAATTGCGCGACCGGCCGATGCCGCAACAGATGGGGTTGTGGGGATGATCGATCTGGATTGCGATGACCTGTTCGACACCTGGCGGCAACAGGCTCGCTGGTTACTGAGCCATGAAATCGATCCGAGCCTGGTGAGCTGGGCCTCGGAAGGGGTGGGCGATCTGTTTGCCGGCGACCAGTCTGTGCCTAAAGGCCAAGGGCCGTTTCAGGCGCGCATCCCGCGTACCTTGCTCGACACCCTGGAGCGTGCGGCCAGTTATCGGGGCGATCAGCGCTGGAGCCTGCTGTATGAAGTGTTGTGGCGCGTCAGTCATGGCGACCGCACGGCGATGATGGCGGGCGACAAACTGGGCAGTGAATTGCAGCGACGGATCAAGCAAGTACAGCGCGAAGCGCATCACCTCCATGCATTCGTGCGCTTCATCGAGCGACCGAAAGATCTGCCAGGGCCGCAATACGTGGCGTGGCATGAACCGGCCCACGACATCCTGCACCGCGCCAGTGAGCATTTCGTCGCACGCATGGGCCGCCACCGCTGGTTGATTGCCACACCCCGTGACGGGGTGTATTACGACGGCGAACAATTGATTCATCAGCGCCGGTGCCCCGTGGAGTGGCAGCAATTGGCGCAGAACGTCGATGATCCGCATGGCGATCTCTGGTTGACCTATTACAGCCACATCTTCAACCCGGCGCGGTTGAATCCAAAAGTCATGCAAGGGCATTTGCCGGTGCGCTTCTGGAAGAACCTGCCGGAGGGGGAGTTGATTCCCGGGCTTATTACTCAGGCGCGCATGGGCAAGCAACAGGATGGGCAAGCGAGCGGGATTGCTGGTCGGTCGGGTAAACGTATTGCGCATAAATAAAAGATCAAATAAAAAGCCCCCACGGATCACTCCGCGGGGGCTTTCGTACATCAGCGGTTAGATCAAACCTTGACGATCCAGCCCGCTGGCGCTTCGATGTCGCCGGTTTGCACGCCGGTCAGCTCTTTGTAGAGCTTCTGGGTCACCGGGCCGACTTCGGTTTCGCTGTGGAATACGTGCAGATGGTCGTTGTAGCTGATGCCACCGATCGGGGTGATCACGGCAGCAGTGCCGCAAGCGCCGGCTTCCTTGAAGTCGGAGAGCTTGTCGATCAGCACATCACCTTCAACCACTTCCAGGCCCAGACGCGATTTGGCCAGTTCGATCAGCGACAGACGAGTGATGCCCGGCAGTACCGATGGCGACTTCGGGGTCACGAATTTGTTGTCCTGGGTGATCCCGAAGAAGTTGGCCGAACCGACTTCCTCGATCTTGGTGTGGGTCATCGGATCCAGATAGATAGCGTCGGCGAAGTGGGCTTGCTTCGCTTTGGAACCGGGCATCAGGCTGGCCGCGTAGTTCCCGCCGACCTTGGCTGCACCGGTGCCTTGTGGGGCGGCGCGGTCGTAGCTGGAAATCTGGAAGTTGTGCGGGGTCAGGCCGCCTTTGAAGTAGGCGCCAACCGGGATGCAGAAGATCGAGAAGATGAACTCGGGAGCAGTACGCACGCCGATGTTGTCACCCACGCCGATCACGAACGGACGCAGGTACAGCGCGCCGCCAGTGCCGTACGGCGGGATGAAACGCTCGTTGGCGCGAACCACAGCCTTACAGGCTTCGATGAACTGCTCGGTTTCCACCATTGGCATCAGCAGACGCGCGCAGCTGCGTTGCATACGCAGGGCATTCTGGTCCGGGCGGAACAGGTTGATCGAACCGTCCTTGCAACGATAGGCCTTCATGCCTTCGAAGCACTGCTGGCCATAGTGAAGGGCCGTCGAGCCTTCGCTGATGTGCAGCACGTTATCTTCGGTCAGGGTGCCTTTGTCCCACTCGCCATCGCGAAAGTACGACAGATAGCGTTTGTCGGTCTTGATGTAGTCAAAACCCAGCTTGTCCCAATTGATGCTTTCGTTACCCATGACACCCTCTATCACTGAACAACCGTCGAAACGGTTCAAGGCTTCTGACGTTTTTTGGATGGGCACAACAATACTTCATTCTTGAGCGGTTTCGCAGCCCGGACTATCGGATGACAGACAGATAAATCGTGTTGGCCTCAAGAATTCGCCACCAAGCCCGCACACATTTGAAATGCATTCCCCCTGTGGGAGCGGGCTTGCTCGCGAAGAGGCCATCACTGCCACCCTCCTTTACAGATGCAACGCATGTCCAAGAGCACGCAGCGCCGCTTCCTGCACCGCTTCACCCAGTGTCGGATGCGCGTGAATCGTGCCACCAATGTCTTCCAGGCGCGCGCCCATTTCCAGGCTCTGCGCAAACGCAGTCGACAATTCGGAAACGCCGACACCCACCGCCTGCCAGCCGACAATTACATGATTGTCCCGACGAGCGACCACCCGCACAAAGCCGCTTTTCGACTCCAGAGTCATCGCCCGGCCATTGGCGGCGAACGGGAAGCTGGCAACGATGCAGTCCAGCCCGGCTGTCTTGGCCTCGTCCGGCGTCTTGCCGACCACCACCAGTTCCGGGTCGGTGAAGCACACGGCAGCGATGGCGGTCGGGTTGAATTCGCGGGTTTTGCCGCTGATCAGCTCGGCGACCATTTCGCCTTGAGCCATGGCGCGGTGAGCCAGCATTGGCTCGCCGCTCAGGTCCCCGATGGCGTAGACGTTGCGCATGCTGGTCTGGCAGCGGCTGTCGATCTTGATCGCCGAGCCGTTCATCTGCAGATTCAGCGCTTCGAGGTTCCAGCCCTGAGTGTTGGGTTTGCGACCGACTGCGACCAGCACCTGATCGGTTTCCAGATTAAGGGTGTCGCCGTTCGGATCACGCACCTGCAAAGTGCCGTCGAAACCCAGAACACTGTGCTTGAGATACAGTTTTACGCCCAGTTGCTTCAGCGCTTCGTGCACCGGTTGCGTCAGTTCGGCGTCGTAGGCCGGCAGGATGCGATCCTGCGCTTCGACCACACTGACCTCGGCACCGAGCTTGCGATAAGCAATACCCAACTCCAGACCGATGTAACCGCCACCGACCACCACCAAACGCTTGGGCACTGACTTTGGCGCCAGAGCTTCGGTGGAGGAAATGATCGGACCGCCAATGGGCAGGATCGGCAAGTTAACGCTGGTGGAACCGGTGGCCAGCACCAAGTGTTCGCACTGGATGCGAGTGCCAGCCACTTCGACGGTTTTGCCGTCGATGACGTCGGCCCAGCCTTGGATGACTTGAACCTTGTTCTTTTTCAGCAGGGCGGCGACGCCTGTGGTCAGGCGATCAACAATGCCATCCTTCCACTCGACGCTCTTGTTAATGTCCAGCGTCGGTGCCGAAACGCTGATGCCCAGCGCCGAATGCTGATGGTGATGCTGAGTCTGATGAAACTGCTCAGCCACATGGATCAGTGCCTTGGACGGAATGCAGCCGATGTTCAGGCAGGTGCCGCCCAGCGATTGGCCTTCGACCAGTATCGTCGCTATACCCAGTTGTCCGGCGCGAATCGCCGTCACATAACCGCCGGGGCCGCCGCCGATGATCAGCAGCGTGGTGTTCAAAGTTTGCATGCGCGCCTTACTCCACAAACAAAGTGGCGGGTTGTTCGAGCAAGCCACGGATGGCCTGGATGAAGAGCGCCGCGTCCATGCCATCGACCACACGGTGATCGAAGGAGCTGGAGAGGTTCATCATCTTGCGGATCACCACCTGGCCTTTGACGACCATTGGCCGCTCGACGATTTTGTTGACGCCGACGATTGCCACTTCCGGCAGGTTCAGCACCGGCGTGCTAACGATGCCACCCAGCGCCCCGAGGCTGGTCAGGGTGATGGTCGAACCTGACAGTTCATCACGGCTGGCCTTGCCATGGCGTGCCGCGTTGGCCAGGCGCGAAATTTCAGCGGCGCTGTCCCACAGGCTGCGCGCCTCGGCGTGACGCACCACCGGCACCATCAGGCCGACATCGCTTTGCGTGGCGACGCCGACATGCACTGCGCCGAGGCGGTTGATGACCTGGGCCTCGTCATCGTAACGGGCGTTCATCTGCGGGAAGTCGCGCAGGGCAACCACCAGAGCGCGTACCAGAAATGGCAGCAAGGTCAACTTGCCACGGTTCGCCCCGTGCTTTTCATTCAGATGCACGCGCAGTTCTTCGATCGCGGTGACGTCGATTTCTTCGACATAGCTGAAGTGCGCGGCACGCTGAGTGGCGTCCTGCATGCGCTGGGCGATCTTGCGGCGCATGCCGATCACTTGAATCTGCTCTTCGTCGTGACGCTGGGCGTAGGCCGCCGATGCAGGCGCCGAGGCGTTGGATTGACCTTGCGCCAGATAGGCTTCGAGGTCGTCGTGCAAGACGCGGCCGGCCGGGCCAGTGCCGCGTACCAGACGCAATTGAATACCCAGATCCAGTGCATGTTTACGCACGGCCGGTGAGGCCAGCGGGCGTTCATCGGCCTCACGGGCGACCATCGGGCCTTGGCAGGCAGGGGCTGGACGCGCTGCGGCGGCGGATTTGTTTTCAACGGGAGTTTCGGCTTTCGCAGGTACGGCAACCGCTGCCTCTTTGACGGGGGCAGGGGGGGCAGACTCTTTCAAGTTACCCGCGCCTTCCACTTCAATGCTGATCAGCACACTGCCGACTGCCATCACTTCGCCCGGCTGACCGCCGAGCGCAATGACCTTACCGTGTACCGGCGACGGAATATCGACCATCGCCTTGTCGGTCATCACATCGGCCAGCACCTGATCTTCAACGACCAGATCGCCCACCTTGACGTGCCATTGCGACAGTTCTACTTCTGCGATGCCTTCGCCGATGTCCGGCATCTTGATAACGTGCGTGCCCATTCAGACCTCCATGACCCGTTTCAGCGCCGCACCCACTCGGGACGGCCCAGGGAAATACGCCCACTCTTGCGCGTGCGGGTAGGGGGTGTCCCAACCGGTGACGCGTTCGATTGGCGCTTCCAGGTGATGGAAGCAATGCTCTTGCACCAGCGACACCAGCTCGGCGCCGAAACCGCAGGTGCGGGTGGCTTCGTGGACCACCACGCAGCGCCCGGTTTTCTTCACCGACTTGACGATGGTTTCCAGATCCAGCGGCCACAGGCTGCGCAGGTCGATGACTTCGGCGTCGACACCGCTCTCTTCAGCGGCGACTTGCGACACATAAACGGTGGTGCCGTAGGTCAGCACGGTCACATCCTTGCCCGGACGGGTGATCGCGGCGACGTCCAGCGGCACGGTGTAGTAGCCGTCCGGCACTTGTGCGGCGGGATGTTTCGACCACGGCGTGACCGGGCGGTCGTGGTGCCCATCGAACGGGCCGTTGTACAGGCGCTTTGGCTCAAGAAAGATCACCGGGTCATCGTTTTCGATGGAGGCGATCAGCAGGCCCTTGGCGTCATACGGGTTGGATGGCATGACGGTGCGCAGGCCGCAGACTTGAGTGAACATCGCCTCGATGCTCTGGCTGTGGGTCTGGCCGCCGTAGATGCCGCCACCGCAAGGCATGCGCAGGGTCATCGGTGCGGTGAACTCGCCAGCCGAGCGGTAACGCAGGCGCGCCGCTTCGGAAATGATCTGGTCGGAAGCCGGGTAGACATAGTCGGCGAACTGGATCTCGGCCACCGGGCGCAGACCGTAAGCGCCCATGCCGACGGCGACGCCGACGATGCCGCTTTCGGAGATCGGCGCGTCGAATACTCGCGAGGTGCCGTACTTGGTTTGCAAGCCTTCGGTGCAACGGAACACACCACCGAAATAGCCGACGTCCTGACCGAACACGACGACGTTGTCATCACGCTCAAGCATCACATCCATGGCCGAGCGCAGGGCCTGGATCATGGTCATGGTGGTCGTGGTCATGGCGGTTTCCAACTGAATATTGTTGTTGTGATCGTTCATGTCAGATCCCCAACTGCTGACGCTGGCGCTTCAAGTGCTCCGGCATCTCTTTGTAGACGTCTTCGAACATGGTTGCGGCGCTCGGGATCTGGCCGCCGGCGAGGGTGCCGTACTGTTCGGCCTGTTTCTGTGCGGCAATCACTTCAGCTTCGAGTTCGGCACTGACGGCGGCATGTTCTTCGTCCGACCAGTGGCCGACTTTGATCAGGTGCTGTTTCAGGCGGGCAATCGGGTCGCCCAGCGGGAAGTGGCTCCAGTCATCGGCAGGGCGATATTTGGAAGGATCGTCGGAGGTCGAGTGCGGGCCGGCGCGGTAGGTGACCCACTCGATCATGGTCGGACCAAGGTTGCGGCGGGCGCGTTCGGCAGCCCAGGCAGAGGCGGCGTAGACCGCGTAGAAATCGTTGCCATCGACGCGCAACGAGGCAATGCCGCAACCGACGCCGCGTCCAGCGAAGGTGGTGGCTTCGCCCCCGGCGATGGCCTGGAAGGTCGAAATGGCCCACTGATTGTTGACCACGTTAAGAATCACTGGCGCTCGATAAACGTGAGCGAAAGTCAGGGCGGTGTGGAAGTCCGATTCGGCGGTGGCGCCGTCGCCGATCCACGCCGAGGCGATTTTGGTGTCGCCCTTGATTGCCGAAGCCATGCCCCAGCCTACGGCCTGAATGAACTGGGTCGCGAGGTTGCCGGAAATAGTGAAGAACCCGGCCTCTTTCACCGAGTACATGATCGGCAACTGACGGCCCTTGAGCGGATCGCGCTCGTTGGACAGCAGTTGGCAGATCAAGTCGACCAGCGGTACCTCGCGAGCCATCAGGATGCTTTGCTGGCGGTAGGTCGGGAAGCACATGTCGTCGATATTCAGCGCCAGGGCCTGAGCGCTACCGATGGCTTCTTCGCCGAGGCTCTGCATGTAGAAGGACATCTTTTTCTGACGTTGGGCGACGACCATGCGGTTGTCATAGATCCGCGTCTTGAGCATGGCGCGCATGCCCTTGCGGAGAATCTCCACCGGCACGTTTTCAGCCCAAGGGCCAAGAGCGTTGCCTTGATCGTCGAGCACGCGAATCAGGCCACGGGCCAAGTCGGCGGTGTCGGCAGGTTCTACGTCGATGGGAGGTTTGCGCACCGTACCGGCATCGGTCAGATGCAGGTAGGAAAAGTCGGTTTTGCAGCCTGGGCGGCCTGAAGGTTCAGGGACGTGCAGACGCAGCGGTTCATACGCTTGGGTCATGGCTTCTACGCTCGATCTTGTGAATTTCTTGTAGTGAGCTGGCAGTCATTCTTCGATAAAAGAAATCTTGTCCTACAACAATCATAGGCCCGGCCAAGAAGAATATTTATCTCTGTTTTATTGCGCCGCAGATCATTTGCAGATAAATATTCTGCATAAACATAAAAAACAGGTGGTTTTGTCTCATGCGCAAACTGGACCGTACCGACATCGGCATTCTCAACAGCCTTCAGGAGAATGCGCGTATCACCAACGCCGACCTCGCACGCTCGGTGAATCTGTCGCCAACCCCGTGCTTCAACCGGGTCAAAGCAATGGAAGAATTGGGGCTGATTCGTGAGCAGGTCACTTTGCTGGACGCCGATCTGCTCGGCCTGCACGTCAATGTGTTCATTCATGTCAGCCTGGAAAAGCAGGTCGAGGAAGCGCTGCAGCATTTCGAGGAAGCGATTTCCGACCGCCCCGAGGTAATGGAGTGCTACCTGATGGCCGGCGACCCGGATTACCTGATCAGGGTCCTGGTGCCGACCATTCAGTCGCTGGAGCGGTTCATGATGGATTTTCTGACCAAGGTGCCGGGAGTGGCGAACATCCGGTCGAGCTTTGCACTCAAGCAAGTGCGCTACAAAACCGCGTTGCCATTGCCGGCGAACGGTTTGACCTTGGGCAACTGAGCGTCAGGTACCGTCAGACGTATTCGTAGCGGTAATCGAGTTCATCAGTGAACAGCGTCTGCTGCACGGTGTAGGTTTGCGTCCAGGGCGCAGGCTCGTTGGCGGGGTGAAACACCAGTATCGATCCGCTCACTTCATCCGATGGAAAGGAAGGGGTGTTGGGGTGTTGGTGCTTCCAGCGCTCCCACAGCAGGTCAAGGTAGCAGTGGTGCAGGAAAAAGATCGGGTCGTTGGGCGAGGAGGCTTCGGCCATGCTGCCACCGATCCAGGCATGCACCGGATTGTGAAGCTCGCGTTCAGCGAAGTTTTCCCAGCCTGCTTGATCGGTGGCTTGCCAATAGGGCGTTCTGTTCAAGGCAGAAATAACCGTTTCGGGTAAGGGCAAGGTGTCGACTGCTCCCAGATTGCGGCGGATTCCCGGATTGCCGGTGCCTTCGTCCCAAACGGCGACGTTGAATTGAGATTGTTCACTGGAAAATGGGCCGCTTGTTACGCGCTGATCTTGTGTGTTGTCACCGTTCCCGCCCATGAAACCTGAGGTGAAGGGATTGTCCGCCCCTGTGATTTGCCAGTTCCAATAAGGGAGGGTAATGCCTGGGTTGTTGGCGGCAACCTGCAACGCCCGTTCAAACTGGCGGATCAGAATTCGGTGCCAAGGGAAGAACAAGGGGCTGCGATGTGGGGCAGGCGTCAGTGGGTTGCCTCGCCCCATCGAGTTTTTGTGGATTTGTACAAAGTCATCGTAGCGACTTTGTTGCCCGGGGCGCAGGACGCTGTCGACGTTGTTTTTAAGTAGCAGAACCGCATCGATGAAGGCGGATTTTTGCGCCGTTGTCATGTCACGGTGGTTTTGACGAATATCCATGTTGTAAAGACTCCATTGAATGTATGCCCAATGAAGTCTGGCTGCCGGCGGGATTTTCTCCAGTTCATCTCTATCGCCGGAGAATGTAGGAAAGTCTGTTACTTCAGATAGTTAAGAGAATATTCCTACAACAGATTCAGGGGGATCTTGAGGTAAACCGCGCCATTGTCCTCTGGCGCCGGAAAATTCCCAGCTCGCACATTCACCTGGATCGCCGGCAGCAGTAGCGTCGGCATGCCCAACCCGGCATCGCGTTTTGTGCGCATGTCTACAAACGCCGCTTCATCGATGCCGTCATGCACATGGATATTGCTTTTGCGCTGCTCGCCGACGGTTGTCTGGCAGTGTGCCTGGCGACTTTCAGGCGGGTAATCGTGGCAAACGTAAAGTTTCACACTCGCCGGGAAGGCCAGGAGTTTATGGATCGAGTTGAACAACTGATGAGCATTTCCGCCGGGGAAGTCGCAGCGCGCAGTGCCAACGTCGGGCATGAACAACGTGTCGCCGACCAGAATCTGTTCGCCGTCGATCAGGTAAGCCATGTCAGCTGGGGTGTGACCGGGGACATGCAGGGCGGTGGCCTTGAGGTTGCCGATTCTGAATGACTCGTTCGGCGCGAACAGATGATCGAACTGTGAGCCGTCGACGCAGAACTCCGGCTCCAGATTGAACAATGCCTTGAACACGTTCTGTACTTTGCTGATTGATTCGCCTATAGCGATCTTCCCGCCCAGTTCCCGACGCAGATACGGTGCGGCGGACAGATGATCGGCATGGGCGTGGGTTTCCAGCAGCCATTGCACTTGCAGGTTGTGCGCGCGGACGAAGGTGATGATTTTGTCGGCCTGAGCGGTGCAGGTGCGCCCGGCGGCGCCGTCGTAATCGAGCACCGGGTCGACGATCGCGCATTGCCCGCCATCCGCCTCATAGACCACATAGGTGTAGGTGCAGGAGGTGGGGTCGAGGAAAGCTTCAATCAGCGCGGGCATGGGCATGAACCTGTGCAGAGGGGAGAAAAGTCAGGCGGCGAAAAGTCGCTTGCAACACTTTATGTAAAAACATAATGTTCGCAGCTTAAGTGACGTTGAGGGCTTCCTGCAAATGCAATCCAGTTTGAGCGAATGTGAAGTTGCGCAATTGCGCGCCTCGGCCTCCAAGGCCTGTGCCTTGCTCAAGGCCCTGGCCAACGAGGACCGCTTGTTGATCCTGTGCCAGTTGACTCAGGGCGAGCGCAACGTCGGCGAACTGGAAAAAATGACCGGCGTGCGTCAACCGACCTTGTCTCAGCAACTCGGCATCCTGCGTGATGAAGGTTTGGTCGCGACGCGCCGCGAAGGCAAATACATTTTTTACGGCCTGGCCAGTCCTGAAGTCATCCAGGTGATGAAAACCCTCTCCGGTTTGTATTGCGGGGCGGTAGTCAAAAGCTGGGGCCACTCATAAATGTCAGCCATCCCACAAACTCAGTGTGGGGGATGGCTTGCTCGCGAAAGCGGTGGATCAGTCGACCTCTCGATTGACTGACGCAACCCCTTCGCGAGCAAGCCCGCTGCCATATCTGGATTTGCGTCAAGGCGACACCATTCTTGCGTGCAGCAAAAGGAACAAGCAATGAACGATCAACACGGTGGCCCATCCATCAGTGCAGATATCGTGGTCATCGGCGGCGGTACGGCCGGCATCGCTTTCGTCGCCAGTTTGCTCAAGCGCGATCCGCACTTGAACGTTACCGTGATTGAACCGAGCGCCCAGCACTACTACCAACCGGCGTGGACGCTGGTCGGCGCTGGCGCCTACGACGTGAAAGACACCGTAAGACCGATGACCAAGGTGCTACCGCGTCAAGTCAACTGGGTGCAGGCAGCGGTGACCAACGTCGATCCGCAGACTCGCCAACTCACCCTCAACGATCAACGTATCGTCAGCTATCAAAACCTGATCGTTTGCCCCGGCCTGCGTCTGGCCTGGGAAAAAATCGAAGGCTTGCAGCAAAGCCTTGGTCAGCACGGCGTGACCTCCAACTACAGCTATCAGCACGCGCAATACACGTGGGACCAGGTGCAAAAATTGCGGGCTGGCAAAGCGCTGTTCACGCAACCGGCGATGCCGATCAAATGCGCCGGGGCGCCGCAAAAGGCGCTGTACCTGTCCTGTGATCACTGGCGCAAAACCGGCGTGCTGAATAATGTCAATGTTGAATTCAACCTCGCTGGCGCCGCATTGTTCGGCGTAGCGACGTTCGTGCCGCCACTGATGAAGTACATCGACAAGTACAACGCCCGACTGGCCTTCAATTCCAATCTGGTCAAGGTCGACGGCCCCGGGAAAACGGCATGGTTCGAGATCAAGGACGCTGACGGCAACGTCACCCGTGAGGCAAAAACCTTCGATCTGCTGCACGTCGTGCCGCCGCAGGTCTCCCCGGATTTCATCGCACAAAGTGCGTTGGCCGACGCCGCCGGCTGGTGCGAGGTCAATCAGCACAGCCTGCAGCACCCGCGTTATCCCGAGGTGTTCGCACTGGGTGATATCTGCGGCACAACCAATGCGAAAACCGCGGCGGCGGTGCGCAAGCAAGTCGTGGTGGTGGCGCAAAATCTGTTGGCCCAACGCAAGCAACAGCCGCTGCCGCTGAAATACGACGGTTATGGCTCATGCCCACTGACGGTGGAGAAGGGCAAGGTGATCCTCGCCGAGTTCGGTTATGCCGGGAAGTTGTTGCCGACCTTTCCCCTTGACCCAACGGTACCGCGTCGTTCGGCGTGGTTACTCAAGGCAACGTTGCTGCCGTGGTTCTACTGGCACGGCATGCTCAAGGGACGCGAGTGGCTGACTTCCCTGTCCAAAGTTGACTGAGGACTCCTTATGTTGCTGGCAAGTCTGTTTGGTGTGCTGATGGGGTTGGTTCTTGGGCTGACGGGTGCGGGCGGCGGGATTCTCGCGGTGCCGGCGCTGGTACTCGGGCTTGGCTGGACGATGACCCAGGCAGCGCCGGTGGCGTTGTTTGCGGTCGGCAGTGCGGCGGCGGTCGGTGCCATCGACGGCTTTCGCCATGGCCTGGTGCGTTATCGTGCGGCGCTGCTGATTGCCGCACTGGGCGCCGTGTTTTCGCCGCTGGGGATCTACTTCGCGCATCAATTGTCGGAAAAGATCCTGATGATTCTGTTCAGCCTGCTGATGGTCATGGTGGCCTGGCGCATGCTGCGCCGTGAGCGTCAGGAGCAGGGCCCCAGCGATCATGGCCATGCCAGTTGGGGCCAGAAGAATTGCATGCTCAATGAACAAACCGGGCGCTTGGACTGGACGGCCAAATGCACCGCCACGCTTGCGGCGCTGGGCGCGATTACCGGTGTGGTGTCCGGGTTGCTTGGTGTGGGAGGCGGCTTCCTGATCGTGCCGGCATTCAAGCAACTGACCGATGTGCAGATGCGCGGGATTGTCGCGACGTCGTTGATGGTGATCAGTCTGATTTCCGCCATCGGTGTGATCGGCGCGCTTCATGCCGGCGTTCGAATCGACAGTCAGGGCGTAGCGTTTATCGTCGCCAGCATTGTCGGCATGATCATCGGCCGCAAGCTCAGCGCGCGGGTGCCGGCGCGGGCCTTGCAGGTGGGGTTTGCCAGTGTGTGTGTGGTGGTGGCCGCTTATATGTTGCTGCGGGCTTGAGTTGAAACTTATGGTGAGGGGCGCACGCTCCCTCACCACCGTTACGGTTTACAGCACCAAATGCGGCAACCACAGCGAAATCGCCGGAACATACGTCACCAGCAGCAATACCAGAAACAGCACCGCATAAAACGGCATAAGCGCTTTCACGGTGCTCTCGATACTCACCTTGCCCACCGCCGAACCGACAAACAGCACCGCGCCCACCGGCGGCGTTATCAGCCCGATCCCCAGATTGACCAGCATGATCATGCCGAACTGCACCGGGTCAACGCCAATGCCCAGAATCACCGGCATCAGGATCGGCGTCAGGATCAGGATCAGCGGCGCCATGTCCATCACCGTGCCCAGTAACAGCAGCATGGCGTTGATGCACATCAGGATCACGTAGCGGTTGTCCGACAGGGTCAGGAACATCGTGGTGATCTTCGCCGGGATCTGCATCAGGGTCATGATGTAGCCGAAGCTGGCGGCAAAGCCGATCAGGATCATCACGATCGAAATGGTCCGCACGGTGCGGTGCATCAGTTTCGGCAGTTCGCTCCATTTGTAGTCGCGATAGATGAACATCGTCACGAAGAATGACCACAGCACGGCGATGGCCGCCGACTCGGTGGCGGTAAAAATCCCCGAGAGAATCCCGCCCAGGATGATCACCATCGCCATCATGCCCCACATCGCCTCGCCGCAGATCTTCAGGGCCTCACGCAGCGGTATGACTTCACCTTTGGGGTAGTTGCGTTTTTTCGCGAAGATCAAGCACAGCGCCATCAGGCACGCGCTCATCATCAGGCCGGGCACGACGCCGGCCATGAACAGCGAGCCGATAGACACGGTGCCGCCAGCCGCCAGGGAATAAAGCACCGAGTTATGGCTGGGCGGCGTCAGCAACGCCTGCACCGAACCACTGACGGTGACCGCCGTGGAGAACTCGCGCGGATAGCCTTTGCGCTCCATTTCCGGGATCAGCACCGAACCGACCGAAGCGGTATCGGCCACCGAGGAGCCGGAGATCGCGCCAAAAAACGTCGAGGCCATGATGTTGACCAGCGACAGGCCGCCGCGCACGAATCCCACCAGCACCCCGGCAAACGCCACCAGCCGCCGCGACATGCCACCTTCGGCCATGATCGCGCCAGCGAGGACGAAGAACGGGATCGCCAACAGCGAAAACTTGTTCACCCCGCCGGCCACCTGAATCATCAGGGCCTGGAACGGGATGTCGATCCACCACGCGCCGATCAACGCCGACAGCCCGAGGGCGTAGGCCACTGGCATGCCGATCAGGATCAAGACAATAAAACTGCCCAACAGAATCAACGCGTCCATCAGGCAGCCCCTTCGTTTTCTTCAACCAGATCGAACCGCACCACGCGGCGGTTGCTCTGGTCACCCAGAAACAATTTTTCCAGCACGAAAATCATGGTCAGCGCACCACCGATCGGGATGGGCATGTAGGTGATACCCACGCGCAAAGTGGGCAGGGCGCTCATGAACTGGTTCCAGGTCGACAGGCACAGTTTGGCGCCCCAAATGGTCATGAACAGGCAAATGGTGGCCATCAGCAATTGCGACACGATGCCCATGCATTTGCGCAGTGGCGGTGGCATGCGGTCGGTCAGCATGGCCACGGCCATGTGTGCGCCAGCGCGATAACTGGCGGCGGCGCCGACGAAGGTAAAGACCATCATCAGCAGGATTGACGTCGGCTCCGGCCAGCTCGAACCGGTACCGAGGACGTAACGGGCAAACACACCCCAAGGGATGATCAGGGAAATCGTCAGCACCGACAGACCGGCGACCCATATGCAGGCCATGTAGATCCGGTCGTTGATGCCCAGCAGCAGATTCTTCATCGGGTTCCACCGTAACCGGGCAGGCGCAGACATCCATCGAGGTCTGCGCTGCCGGGCCTTTCGTTGAGGGCAGGGAGGGTTACTGAACGGCTTCGATACGCTTGATCAGATCGGCGTAAGGCGCGCCGTATTTCTCGCGGATCGAAGCGGTGGCCTCGTAGAAGGGTTTTTTGTCGACGGTAATGAACTCGACACCGGCAGCCTTGAGTTTTTCTTCACTGCTCACCGTCTTGGCGTCCCACAGCGTGCGCTCCTGGGCTTGCGCGGCCTTGGCCGCTTTTTTCACCAGGGTCTGTTGATCCGGGGTGAGTTTGTTCCAGGTGGTTTTCGACATCACGATTGGCTCGGGCAGGATCAAGTGCCCGGTCAGGCTGTAGAACTTGGCGTTCTGATAGTGGTTGTGTTCAAGCATGGTCGGCGGGTTGTTTTCTGCACCGTCGATCACGCCGGTTTGCAAGGCGCTGAAGATCTCGCCGGTGTCCATCGCAATGCCATTGCCGCCCATCGCGTTGATGGTTTCAATGAACATCGGGTTGCCCTGCACACGAATCTTCATGCCCTTGAGGTCTTCAAGTTTGCGCACTGGTTTTTTGGTGTAGAGGTTACGGGTGCCGCCGTCCATCCAGGCCAGGGCGACCAGGTTGAATTCGGAATTGGTGATTTTGTCGAGAATCTCGTCGCCGATTTCACCGTCGATGATCTTGCGCATGTGGGCCTGGTCGCGAAACACGAACGGCATGTTGAACACGTTCACGTCTGGCACCACCGGGCCGACGATGCCGAGGCTGACGCGGGCCATCTGGATCGCACCGACTTGAGCCTGTTCGACCACTTCTTTTTCCGAGCCGAGCACGCCACCGGCGAACATCTTGAAGGTCAGTTTGCCGTCGCTCTCGGCGACCAGGGTTTTGCCCAGTTGCTCTTCGGCGACCACGGTCGGGTATCCGGCCGGGTGGACATCGGCGAACTTGATTTCCAGCGCCTGAACGGCGCTGCTGAGGGTGAACGCGAGGGGAAGTGCGGCGACGAGCAAGGTGCGTTTGAAGTCCATGAGGGTGTCTCCAGTCTTGTTATTTTTGTGTTCAAGGCAAAGCGGTGCAGCAGAGGCGGGTTACAGCAAATTGTCGAAAATCGGTTCCGGCAAGCCTTTGACGCCGGTATTCAAAGCGAACAAGCCCCCGGCCAGAGACTGCGGGTCGTGATCGTCGCCGGGGCGGATCGAGGCGACGAACAGGGTGTCCATCCGGCTACCGCCGAAGGCGCACATGGTCGGTTTTTTCACCGGCACGGGCAGTGAGTAATCGAGTCGCCCGTCGGGGGTGAAACGATGAACGAGTCCGGCGTCGTTGGCGCAGATCCAGTAGCAACCGTCGGCGTCAACGGCGGCGCCATCGGGGCGACCGCTGTAGTGATTCATGTCGACGAACACGCGGCGGTTCGACGGCGTGCCGCTGGCGGTGTCGTAGTCAAATGCCCAGATCCGTTGCACGTTGGGGTGCGAGTCGGACAGGTACATCGTCTTGCCGTCCGGGCTGAAGCCCAGGCCGTTGGGCACGATAAAGCCATCGAGTTGCGCTTCGATCACTCCAGACTGGCCGGCGCCGTAGCGATAGAGCCGGCCTTCGGGGGCGTTCAAACCCATGTTCAGCACCATGCTGCCCGCCCAAAAACGGCCCTGACGGTCGCAGCGACCATCGTTGAGGCGCATGTCTCCACGGCTGTGTTCGACTTGGGCGAGTAATTCGCTGTCGAGGCTGCCATCGCTATGCGGGTGCAAGTGAAAGAAACCGCTCTCCATGCCCGCCACCCAGCCGCCACGGCTGTGACGGGCGATGCAGGCGAGCATTTCGGGGGCTTTCCACGCGTGGACATGCCCGGTGTCAGCGCTCCAGCGTTGCAGCCCGCCATTGGGAATATCCACCCAGTAAAGAGCGTTTTCCTGCGCGACCCAGACCGGGCTTTCGCCGACCGCGTTGCGGGCGTCGACGATCAATTCGGCTTGCATACTCATTCCCTTGGTTTTTATTGGAGGGGGATCAAGTGGACAGCAGAGTGGTTAGTCACCGAAGGGGCCGGCCGCGACGAAAGCGCCGCCCTGATAGATCCGCGCCGGGTCATCGGCCGCCGGCATTGGCTGCGCTTCGACCTTGTCGCGGAACACTTCGGAGCTGTCCCGGGCTTCGAAACCCAAGTGGCTGGCCAAGTGGTTGTCCCACCAGACGTCCTTGTTATCGGACATGCCGTACACCACGGTGTGGCCGACGTTCGGGGTATACAGCGAGTGTTCGAGCAGTTGGGTGAGGTCGTCGAAGCTCAACCAGGTGTGCATCATTCGACGGTTCTGTGGCTCAGGGAACGAAGATCCGATGCGGATGCTGACGGTTTCAATGCCGTAGCGATCGAAATAGAAACTGGCCATGTCTTCGCCGTAGGACTTGGACAGTCCGTAGTAGCTGTCGGGGCGGCGAGCAGAACCGGCGTCGAGGTGCTCGTCCTGCTGATAGAAGCCGATGACGTGGTTGGAGCTGGCGAAGATTACGCGTTTCACACCATGGCGACGTGCCGCTTCATAGATGTGGAAGACGCCGCAGATGTTGGCGCCAAGGATCTCTTCGAACGAGCGCTCGACGGAGACACCGCCGAAATGCAGGATCGCGTCCACGCCTTCGACCAGTTGGTGAACCGCCTGTTTGTCGGCCAGATCGCAGAGCACGACTTCCTCGCGATCATCAGCGGCCGGGGTGAGGGCGGCGATGTCCGACAGCCGCAGGACATGGGCGTACGGGCGCAGGCGTTCACGCAGAACTTTGCCCAGACCACCAGCGGCGCCGGTCAGCAGCAGGCGGTTGAAGGGGGCGCGGGAATCAGAATCAGACGTCATGGCAATCCCTGAACACATTGTTATTAGGTTTGTTGTAGGTTGTCGTATGACTGCGTCGAAGTATCGGTAGGGTTTCCCGGTCTTGTCAACGCGACTTTTGGTGTAAATGACGCAAGGGCCAAATCAAAAAAACTGCCTCGTCATGCGATCTACTGTGGGAGCGACCAATCCCGGTCCCACAGGGGATTTGATGAGGCTTCAGTGGTTCACAGCAACGAAATCGGATAGTTGATAAAAATCCGGTTCTCATCGAACTCGTTGTTGCTGAAGTCCCGGCGAATCGTCGCGTTGCGCCATTTGACGTTGAGATTTTTCAGCGGCCCGCTCTGTACGGTGTAGGCCAGTTCAGACTCGCGACCCCATTCCTTGCCGTCGGTAATTGTCCCGGTGTGCACGTTATCGCCGCTGATGTAGCGGTTCATCAGGGTCAGGCCGGGGATGCCGAGGGCGACGAAGTTGTAGTCGTGGCGGACCTGCCAGGAGCGTTCTTTGGCGTTGTCGTAACTGGCGTTGTAACTGTCGTTGGCCAGGGTGCCGCCGCTGGTACCGTTGACCCGCATCCAGCCGTTATCGCCACTGAGCTTTTGCAGGCCGACATAGAAAGTGTTGCCACCGTATTTGGCCGAGAGCAGGGCGAATGCGGTTTTGTTGTCTAGATCGCCCGCCAGCGCGCTGCCATTCTCCTTGCCGTTGAAGAAGCCGAGATTGGCGCCCAGGGTCCAGTCACCCATAGGCTGGCTGTGGCTGAGGTTGAAGTACTGCTGCTGATAGATGTCGCTGAGTTCGGCGTACCACACGCCGACCAGCGTGCGCTTGTCATTGAAGGTGTATTCGCCACCGCCGAAGTTGAAACGGTCTGAGGTGAACGCACCTTTGCCGTTCATCGACATGTCTTCCATGCTCGCATCGTTACGCGGGCTGTTGGCGCGGAACTGGCCGCCGTACAGGCTCAGGCCATTGATTTCGGTGGAGGTGATCTGGCCCCCGCGGAAGGTCTGCGGCAGGGAGCGACCATCGTCGGAGCGCAGGATCGGCAGCACCGGCATCCACTCGCCGACCTTCAATTCGGTCTTCGATACCTTGGCTTTGAGTGCCACACCCAGGCGACCGAAATTGTCGGCCGGACGCCCATCATCGTGGATCGGCAATAGCTGCGTGCCGCCGGTGCCTTTG
Organism: Pseudomonas sp. NPDC087615; assembly: GCF_044743445.1. NCBI lineage: Bacteria > Pseudomonadati > Pseudomonadota > Gammaproteobacteria > Pseudomonadales > Pseudomonadaceae > Pseudomonas > Pseudomonas sp. NPDC087615. Next base: position 100,768 of record NZ_JBIUWM010000015.1, read on the forward strand.
CCGCCATCGAGCTTCTGCGAATACAGCCCCAGCACGTCCAGGCCGAAACCGACGGTGCCTTGAGTGAAGCCGGACTTGGCGTCGAGGATGAAGCTTTGCGTCCACTCCTCAGCCTTGCCCTGTGCGTTGTTGGGGTTGGTGAAGTTGCGGTTGAAGTAGGCGTTGCGCAGGTTCAGCGTGGCTTTGGCATCATCGACGAAGCCTTCAGCGCTGGCGCTCAGCGGCGCCAACAAGACGAGGCTGCTGCAGCCAATCAGGCTCAGGGGAGAGCGGATGAAAGTCGTGCGGGAATGACGAACGGATTTGCGGACGTATGTGCTCACTATGGCGCTCCCTTGTTTCTTGTTTTTATTTATGTTGTGCGTTGTCGTACAACATTGGGAGGCGATATTTGCGGAGCTTCAGGGGAATGTCAACAGGAAGTTATACGATGACTCTCAAAGTGCGGGCCGATCCCGGATTCACGCCTATTCCCTGTGTGCGGGCTTGCCCGCGAAGGCGCCGGTACTTCCACATTTCTATTGGCTGCCCCACCGCTTTCGCGAGCTAGCTCCAACGGGTCGAGGGGCAGACCACGTTTACGCCCCGACAATCTTCGGCGAGTTGCAAAAGGCTGCAATCTTGTGTTTTTGACGCTGCCATCCACGACCACTCGTCGGAACACCTTGCGCACCTGTCAGATCTGACAGGTGCGCCATCCTCGCCTTTGCGCCCTAATCACTCCATCGCCTTATTCAACGGCAGGAGTGCACGCCATGCT
>NZ_JBIUWM010000016.1:0-89812 GCF_044743445.1 Pseudomonas sp. NPDC087615
CAACATGCTCAAAGCTCTGAAGAAGCGCGCTGTTGTCTGCAACATCGGTCACTTCGACAACGAAATCGACACTGCTTTCATGCGCAAGAACTGGGCATGGGAAGAAGTGAAGCCACAGGTACACAAGATCCACCGTACCGGTTCGGGCGCTTTCGACGCACAGAACGACGACTACCTGATCCTGCTGGCCGAAGGCCGTCTGGTGAACCTGGGCAACGCCACCGGTCACCCAAGCCGTATCATGGACGGTTCGTTCGCCAACCAGGTTCTCGCACAGATCTTCCTGTTCGGCCAGAAGTACGCCGACCTGTCGCCAGCCCAGAAAGCCGAGCGCCTGACCGTTGAAGTCCTGCCGAAGAAACTCGACGAAGAAGTGGCCCTGGAAATGGTGCGCGGCTTCGGTGGTGTGGTCACTCAGCTGACCAAGCAACAGGCTGACTACATCGGCGTGACCGTCGAAGGCCCGTTCAAGCCGCACGCTTACCGCTACTGATTGACGCGGCGGCCTGCTCTCCCTGTGGGAGCGGGCTTGCTCGCGAAAGCGGTACATCATTCAACATAGATGTTGCCTGACCCACTGCTTTCGCGAGCAAGACCGCTCCCACATGGGCGGCGCAAGCCTCACAGGCTTCGTGTTTCTAAGGGTATTTCCCATGTCCCAAGACCGTCGCTACAGCTTCGAGTTCTTCCCGACCAAGACCGATGCTGGGCATGAAAAGCTGCTCAACGTTGCCCGTCAGTTGGCAACGTACAATCCCGATTTCTTCTCCTGCACCTATGGCGCTGGTGGTTCGACCCGTGATCGCACCCTCAACACCGTTCTGCAACTGGAAAGCGAAGTCAAAGTACCGGCCGCACCGCACCTGTCGTGCGTCGGCGACAGCAAGGACGACCTGCGCGGCCTGCTGAACGAGTACAAGGCTGCCGGCATCAAGCGCATCGTTGCCCTGCGTGGTGACCTGCCGTCCGGCATGGGCATGACCAGCGGTGAGCTGCGTCACGCCAATGAGCTGGTTGAATTCATTCGTGAAGAAACCGGTGATCATTTCCACATCGAAGTGGCTGCTTACCCGGAGATGCATCCGCAAGCGCGCAACTACGAAGACGATCTCGCCAATTTCGTGCGCAAGGCCCGCGCCGGTGCCGACAGCGCGATCACCCAGTACTTCTTCAACGCCGACAGCTACTTCTACTTCGTCGACCGTTTGCAGGCGCTGGGCGTGGATATTCCGGTGGTTCCAGGGATCATGCCGATCACCAACTACAGCAAACTGGCGCGCTTCTCCGATGCCTGCGGTGCGGAAATTCCGCGCTGGATCCGCAAGCAACTGGAAGCCTACGGCGATGACAGCCAGAGCATTCAGCGCTTCGGCGAACACGTCGTCAGCGAGATGTGCGAACGCCTGTTACAGGGCGGCGCACCGGGGCTGCACTTCTATTCCATGAACCAGGCCGAACCTAGCCTGGCGATCTGGAATAACCTGAAGTTGCCGCGTTGAAGCAGTTGCAAGCTTCACGCTAAAAGCAGCAAAGCAAGATCAAAAGATCGCAGCCTTCGACAGCTCTCAAGAGCTGTCGAAGGCTGCGATCTTTTGCTTTTAAAGGCCCGAAACAGAGCTTGTGCAGGCACTTTCTGGCTCTTTCGTGTTTCTCGTCGTAATCTCAGGCCATGCCTTTGATCACGCAGTTATTCGCAGTGCTGGTTTTTGCTTGCCTGAGCTTCGCCGCTCGAGGCGAGAAGTTGCGTATTGTCACCGAGCCATGGGCGCCGTACGTGTACGAGGAGAACGGCAAGAAACTCGGGCTGGACTTCGAAACCACGGCCATCGTGTTCAAGCGCCTGGGCATTGAAGTCGAATGGCAATTCCTGCCCTGGAAGCGTTGCCTGTCGATGCTGGAAACCGGCCAGGCCGACGGCGCACTGGACATCTTTCACAGCGACGAGCGCGACGCCACCCTGCTCTATCCCAGCGAACCGCTGTCGGACGTCGAGTTCGTGATGTTCTATGCCAACGACCGGCCGCACCCTTTCAGCCAACTCGAACAACTCAAGGGCCTGACCATCGGCACCTCGCCGGGCTATCTCTACAGTCCCGACTTCAGCGAATCAACATTGTTTACCCGTGAACCGGCCCCCACCCACGAAGCGAACTTCGGCAAGCTGTTACGCGGTCGTATCGACTTGTTGATCACTGATCGCCGCGTCGGCCAGCATTTGCTCGATGAGCTGAGTCTGCGCGATCAGATCAGCGAAAACCCTACCGTTATTAGCCGCCAGAGCCAATTTCTCGCGGTTCGGCGCAATGCCGGGATGGATTTGCTGGTGCAACGCTTCGGCGCAGAACTCAAACGTTTCAAGCGAGAACCGGCCTATGCCGCACTCAGCGCACGCTATGGCGCGGCGCCTGTCGAGGACCCGCCGTTGGGCTCTGCCTCGGCCAGCCGCAAAACCGTTGAGCAGCAGGAAAGCAGCGCGCAGTGATTGCTCTGTTATACTCCGGCGTTCCCGCCAGGCTCACGCCCGGACGCCCGGAACCGTAACAGGCCTCTCGACCCGCTACAGCGCAGCTTTCCAGCCCGCGCGAGCGCTCCAGACGTGCCTTCGGAACCGCAGCAGGACCGGACGGGATTGCGTCCTCTTAAACGTGATTCGCGCCAGGCAAGACTCCCATTGGGCCAAGCCCTAACTAAAACAGGATTACTCATGTCCTTTGCTTCCCTCGGTCTCTCCGAGGCTTTAGTCCGCGCCATCAACGATGCGGGCTATACCGAGCCTACTCCGGTGCAACAGCGGGCCATTCCCGCCGTGTTGCAAGGTCGCGACCTGATGGTTGCGGCACAGACAGGTACTGGTAAAACCGGCGGCTTCGCCCTGCCGATCCTGGAGCGCCTGTTCCCCAACGGTCACCCGGACAAATCCCAGCGTCACGGCCCGCGCCAACCGCGTGTATTGGTTCTGACCCCGACCCGCGAACTCGCGGCCCAGGTTCACGAGAGCTTCAAGATCTACGCCCGTGACCTGAAATTCGTCAGCGCCTGCATCTTTGGCGGCGTCGGCATGAACCCGCAGGTTCAGGCCATGTCCCGTGGCGTTGACGTGCTCGTCGCTTGCCCGGGTCGCTTGCTCGACCTCGCCGGCCAAGGCAGCGTCGACCTGTCCCACGTTGAAATCCTCGTCCTCGACGAAGCCGACCGCATGCTCGACATGGGCTTTGTCCACGACGTGAAGAAAGTGCTCGCGCGTCTGCCGGCCAAGCGTCAGAACCTGCTGTTCTCGGCGACGTTCTCCAAAGACATCACCGACCTTGCCGGCAAACTGCTGCACAACCCGGAACGCATCGAAGTGACACCGCCGAACACCACGGTCGAGCGCATCGAACAACGCGTGTTCCGCCTGCCGGCCAGTCACAAGCGTGCGTTGTTGGCGCACCTGATCACCGCAGGCGCCTGGGAACAGGTGCTGGTGTTCACCCGCACCAAGCACGGCGCCAACCGTTTGGCCGAATACCTGGACAAGCATGGCCTGCCGGCCGTGGCAATCCACGGTAACAAGAGCCAGAACGCCCGCACCAAAGCCCTGGCCGACTTCAAGGCTGGCGAAGTGCGCATCCTGGTGGCCACCGACATCGCCGCTCGCGGTCTGGACATCGACCAGTTGCCACACGTCGTCAACTTCGAACTGCCGAACGTTGATGAAGATTATGTTCACCGTATTGGCCGTACTGGCCGTGCCGGCCGTTCGGGCGAGGCGATCTCGCTGGTTGCTCCGGACGAAGAAAAGCTGCTGAAAAGCATCGAACGCATGACCAAGCAGAAAATCGCCGATGGCAACTTGATGGGCTTCGATTCGAGCACCATTGAAGCCGAGAAGCCTGAAGTCCGTGAACGTCCGGACGTGCGCAATCCGCGCAACCCTCGCGGCCCACGCGGTGACGGCCCGAATGGCGGCGGCGGTGGCGGCGGTCGTAAAGACAAAGGCAAAGACAAGGGCAAAGACAAGCCCGCCGGCGAACGTGGCGAGCGTCCTGCCCGTCAACAGAAACCACGCGAAGGCACTCCGTCCCGCGAACAACGTCCGAGCCAACCGGCACGTGCGGCCGCTGACCGTGCACCGGACGAGTTTCTTGACGACGATGTCGATAACTTCGGTAACCGCGTTGATTACGTACCCAAGCCAGCCCCTGCCGGCGGCCGTGGTCGCCGTCCAGGCGCACCGGCTCAGGGCGCAGGCGCAGGTTCAGGCGCTCCACGCGGCGGTCAGCCACAAGGTCGTCAGAACGGTCCGCGCAACAACAATGGTTCGAGCACCGGCACTCCGCCGGGCAAACGCAGCGGCCCTCGCAACGGTGCTCCGCGTGATGGTCAGGGTCGTCGTGACGAATCCTCGTCGTCCTCGTCGCGCAACCGCCGTCCGGCCCGTGACGATCAGCCACGCACCGAACCGGCTGTGCAGAACCCGCGCAGCAATGGCCCGAAGATCATGCACAAGGAATCGAAAGCCGACCGCTTCCCGACGCCTGAGCAACTCGATCAACTGCCAAGCCGCCCGCGTGGCGAAAAACCAGCGTTGCTGACCCGCAATCGCTGAGTTGACGCTGCCATGAAAAATGCCCCGGTTCGAAAGAGCCGGGGCATTTTTTATGAGCCTGCAGATATCACTAAATCACTGCACATTCACTGTGGGAGCGAGCCTGCTCGCGAAAGCGGTCATTCAGCCAACATCAATACTGACTGACCTGACGCCTTCGCGAGCAGGCTCGCTCCCACAAGGAAGGGGGCGGGCAATCAAAAACGCCCCCGGTCTTACGACCGGGGGCGTTTTTGTGTGGCGGGCGAAAGTTACTTCGCTTTCACACCTTCAAACGAGATGTACAGGTCGACGTTGTCGGACTGTGGGCCCAGATCCATCATCTTGCCGAAATCAGAACGCTTGATGCTGGTGGTGCCTTCGAAGCCGGCACGGTAGCCGCCCCACGGATCCTTGCCTTCACCCAGGAACACAGCCTTGACCACGATTGGCTTGGTCACGCCGTGCAGAGTCAGGTCGCCGGTCACGTCAGCCGTGTCTTTGCCCGCAGCGTTTTTGCCGGTGGACTTGACGCTGGTGGAGACGAACTTGGCGTCAGCGAATTTGCCCACGTCCAGGAAGTCTTTGCTGGAGATGTGCTTGTCGCGTTCGGCATGGTTGGTGAACACGCTGGCGGTGCGCACGTTGAATACGATTTTGCTGTCTTCAGGCTTGGCAGCATCAAAGCTGAACTTGCCGTCGATGTCCTTGAACGTACCGGTGATGTAGCTGTAACCCAGGTGGCTGATCTTGAAGTCAACGAAGGCGTGTTGGCCTTCCTTGTCGACGGTGTAGTCAGCGGCCATTACGTTGGCGGACAGCACGGCAGAACCGATTGCCAGAGCGGCCAGAGTCTTTTTCAACATGCTTTCTTTTCCTTTGAGTCGAGGTTGAGCTTCAGGCTTTGCGACCGAGCATTCGAGCGAGGGTCGCATCACGATCGATAAAGTGGTGCTTCAGTGCTGCCAACGCATGGAGGCCGGAAAAAATTACCACCACCCACGCCAGCCAGAGATGAATCACCCCAGCGGTATCTGCCTGATCCGGTAGCCCGGAGAGCAGTGCAGGAACTTCAAACAGGCCAAACACCGGGATCCCGACACCGTCTGCGGTGGAAATCAGGTAACCGGCAATCATCACAGCGAACAGACCGAGGTACAGAAACCCGTGGCCGAACCTGGCGCCGATACGGGTCATGCGGCTGTAGCTTTGCAGCGTCGGCGGCGGTGGGCTGATAAAGCGCCACAACACCCGCAACACCATCACACCCAGCAGCACCAGACCGATGCTCTTGTGCAGGTCCGGCGCGTCTTTGCGCCAAGTGCTGTAGTAATCCAGCCCAACCATCCACAAGCCCAGCGCGAACAGTCCAAAGACCACCAGCGCCACGCCCCAGTGCATGAAGATGCTGACCCAACCATAGCGCGAAGAAGAGTTACGTAGCTGCATTGCCCAAATCCTGTGAGAACTGCGAACCAAGACTAGCGAGTTATCTATCGAATTAAAGCGGAAAATTTCGCTTTGAAATATCGAGAAATACGATCAAGAGTCTGAAAGTAGCGTGTTAAGAAAAGATTAAAGGCGAAAGTGTTGCCGATTGTTGGCCATCGATCTCGAACGTGTACGGCCTGAACAGGCCTGTACCCACAGTTTTTGCAGTGACCGCAATATTTGTGAACAGCACCGCCCCATGTGGGAGCCGGCTTGCCCGCGATGAGGCCCTTACAGGCAAAAAAAAACGCGGCATCAGAGCCGCGCTTTTTTTACCGAAAGGCCTTACTGCGCCTTGGTTTCGCTCGTTGCAGCAGGCTTGGCGGCAGGTTTTGCCGCTGGCTTCTTCGCCGGCTCAGTCTTTTTCGCTGCTGGCTTGGCCGCAGGTTTTTTGGCTTGGGTTTTGGCCGCAGGCTTCTTCGCAGCCGGCTTGGTCGCCGCTTTCTTCGCTGGCTCAGCTTTTACCGCAGCAGCAGGCTTCGGCGCTTCCACCGGAGCTGGCGCAGGTGCTGGGGTTGGCGCTGGAGCCACGGGGGCTGGAGCCGGTTCCGGGGCCTTGGCTGGCGCTGGCTTCTTCTCGTCATCGGAGCCGCCAAACAGGTTGCTGAAGAAGTTGCCCTTCTTCGCCGCCACAGCACCCGCTGCGCCTGCCGCTGCTGCAGCCGGAACCACTTTGGCTGGTTCAAATGATTTGCCAGCCGCCAGATCTTCAACCTGGCTGGCCGCTCGCTGACCGGTGCGCAGTGCGCCTTCCAACGTGCCTGGGTACAAGGTGTCGGTGTGTTCGCCAGCAAACGCTACGCGTTGCAGCGGACGTTCCCACAGGCGCCAGAACTTGCTGATCTGGCCTGGACCGAAGGCCAGGTAGGCGCCGCCCATCGACGGGTCGATGCTGTAGCGGCGGATCTCATAACCGGTGAACGAGCCGCGGGCCTGTGGATAAAACGCGTGCAGACGAATCAGCACCTGATCGACCACCTGCTTGTCGCCGAACGCTTGCATCACACGAGCATTGTCGCCGGACAGGTTGATCACCACGTTGGCACCGCCCTTCAACGCTGGCTCGATCCACAACATGCCCAGACCTGTGTTGCTATAGATCTCGCCGGACATGCGCGCCTTGCTTTCCCACACGGGCGTCTTGAACTTGAGCATGATCTGGTCGCGCCAGCCGTAGTTGGTGCCCTTGATCGCCGCCAGATGCTGAGCGTCGAGTGCCGGCGTCATCTGAATCTTGTTCAAGGCGCGCAGCGGCACGGCCAGCACCACGTAATCAGCCTGATAACCCACAGCGCCGACTTTGACGGTCACACCGTCCTTGTCCTGGCTGATGGCCGACACCGGCGAGTTGGTCTTGATGACCTTGATCTGTTTGACGAAGGCCTGGGCCAGCACCTGGCTGCCGCCGACCAGACGCGCAGCGCGCAAGTCACGGTCGGAGACACCGCGATACACGCGGTTCTGCTGGGCGAAGTACAGCAGCGACAGACGCGAGGGTTCGTCGTAGTGGGTGCGGATGTCCTGATTGATCAACTGGCGCGCGGTGGCTGGCAGGTTCTGCTTGTCGAGCCAGCTCGACACGTTGATTTGATCCAGTGCGTGCAGCGTGTTGGTCGCCGCCGGGTTGTGCGGATCGTCGATCGAGCGCGCCAGATCGTCGAGGGTTTTCTGATAGCGTTTCATCGCATCGGCAGTGGCCGGTTGCTTGGTCGCCAGATCAGCGGCGGAGAAATACTCACCGTCGATCAGATAACCCGGCGTGCGCACGAATTCCGGCGCCGGCGTGGTGCTCAACTTGAACGTCGAGACGTACTTGTTCAGCACCGGCTGAGTCTTGTCGTTGCCGATCCACTCGCTGGTGGCCATGCCCGAACGACCGCCCAGGCTTGGCTTGGCTTCCAGCAACGTCACCTGCCAGCCCTTGTTTTGCAGCTCGTAGGCGGCCGTCAGACCCGACAGGCCGCCGCCGATCACGATTGCAGTTTTATCCTTGGCCAGCGCTGTAACGCTGAACAGCCCCAACATCACCAGCGCACAGGCGCGCAGCCAACCGACAGACATTCAGCGAACTCCGGAAATACACGTAGGAAAAAGCAGTTTTGCGGGTCAGACGACCCAAAGAACCGCGAAGAATACGTTAGCCATCAAAGCGCCGCCAGCGACGTCTATCGGCTCATACAAAGTAGCTCAATCGACACAATGGGTTGTTCCCGCGCGATGCATTGCATAGGCTTGCGCGATTGTTTGCCCGCGCCTGACGCGAGCCGCCTCGAGGAGACTGTAAATGGGCCTGAATAACCAGTGGATGCAACGCGATCTCGCGGTGTTGTGGCATCCCTGCACCCAGATGAAAGACCACGAACAGCTGCCGCTGATCCCGATCAAACGCGGTGAAGGCGTCTGGCTCGAAGACTTCGAAGGCAAGCGCTACCTCGATGCCGTCAGCTCCTGGTGGGTCAACGTGTTCGGCCACGCCAACCCGCGCATCAACCAACGCATCAAGGATCAGGTCGATCAGCTTGAACATGTGATTCTGGCCGGTTTCAGCCATCAACCGGTGATCGAGTTGTCCGAGCGTCTGGTGAAGATGACGCCCGAAGGCCTGAGCCGGGTGTTCTACGCCGATAACGGTTCGTCCTGCATCGAAGTCGCGTTGAAAATGAGCTTTCATTACTGGCTCAATCGCGGCACGCCTGCCAAGAAGCGCTTCGTCACCCTGACCAACAGCTACCACGGCGAAACCATGGCCGCGATGTCGGTCGGCGACGTGCCGCTGTTCACTGAAACCTACAAAGCCCTGTTGTTGGACACCATCAAGGTGCCAAGCCCGGACTGCTACCTGCGCCCGCAAGGCATGAGCTGGGAAGAACACTCGCGCAACATGTTCGCGGCGATGGAACAGACGCTGGCCGAGAACCATGACAGTGTCGCGGCAGTGATCGTTGAACCGTTGATTCAGGGCGCGGGCGGCATGCGCATGTATCACCCGATATACCTCAAGCTGCTGCGCGAAGCCTGCGACCGCTACGGCGTACACCTGATCCTTGACGAAATCGCCGTCGGCTTCGGCCGCACCGGGACGATGTTCGCCTGTGAGCAGGCCGGCATCCGTCCGGATTTCCTCTGCCTGTCCAAGGCCCTGACCGGCGGCTACCTGCCGCTGGCGGCGTGCGTGACCACCGACGACGTCTACAGCGCCTTCTACGACGACTATCCAACCCTGCGCGCCTTCCTGCATTCGCACAGCTACACCGGCAACCCGCTGGCCTGTGCGGCGGCGCTGGCGACGCTGGATATCTTCGAGCAGGACAACGTGATCGAGAACAACAAGGCCCTCGCTCAGCGCATGGCTTCGGCCACAGCGCATCTGGTCGATCACCCGAACGTGTCCGAAGTGCGCCAGACCGGCATGGTGCTGGCCATCGAGATGGTCAAGGATAAAGCCACCAAAGAGGCCTACCCTTGGCAGGAACGGCGCGGCTTGAAGGTGTTCCAGCATGCGCTGGAGCGTGGCGCATTGCTGCGTCCGCTGGGCAGCGTGGTGTATTTCCTGCCGCCGTATGTGATTACTCCGGAGCAGATCGACTTCCTCGCCGAGGTCGCCAGCGAAGGCATCGACATCGCGACGCGTGAGAGCGTCAGCGTGGCGGTGCCGAAGGATTTCCATCCGGGCTTCCGTGATCCGGGCTGATTCGGTTTACTTTAGATTTGCGGTGTTTGGACTGCCGCTTTCGCCAGCAAGCCAGCTCCCACATTTTGGAATGCATTTCCCTGTGGGAGCGGGCTTGCTCGCGAATGAAGTCGACACCGATCCACCTGATTCACATTTTTCCAGAGATCCAACATGAGACTGTCCCGCTTCTTTATCGACGCCCCGCTGAGCACTGGCGAACACGAACTGCCGGAAGCCCAAGCGCATTACATCAGCCGCGTGCTGCGCATGGCCGAGGGCGATGCGGTGCAGATGTTCGACGGCTCCGGCCATGAGTTTCGCGGATCGCTGCTGGAAGTCGGCAAGAAACGCGTCGTCGTGCAGGTAGACGAGCAGTTGCCCGGCCAGATTGAATCGCCGTTACAGATTCACCTCGGCCAGGGCCTGTCCCGGGGCGAGCGGATGGACTGGGCGATTCAGAAGGCCACCGAACTGGGTGTCAGTGAAATCACCCCGATCTTCAGCGAGCGCTGTGAAGTGCGGCTCAAGGACGAACGCGCTGACAAACGCCTGCTGCACTGGCGTCAGGTCGCAATCAGTGCGTGTGAACAGTGTGGTCGTTCGCGGGTGCCGGTGATTCATCCGCCAGTGTTGCTGGCCGATTGGCTGAAGCAGACGCAGGCAGACCTGAAACTGGTTTTGCATCCGGTGGCCGAGCCGCTGGTGAGCCATGCAAAACCTTCGACGCTGGCGTTCCTGATTGGCCCTGAGGGTGGCTTGTCCGATGCCGAGGTCGAGTTGGCCAAGGGCAATGGTTTTCACGCTGCGCGCCTCGGCCCGCGAGTGCTGCGCACCGAGACGGCACCGGTTGTGGCGTTGGCGGTGGCCCAACAGTTGTGGGGTGATTTCTAGGGCCTCTTCGCGAGCAAGCCCGCTCCCACAGTAGATCGTGGGTGTACAAAGAATTTGTGTTCACTGGAAATCCACTGTGGGAGGGGGCTTGCTCCCGAATGCGGTATGTCATTCAACAATGATGTTGGCTGACCTGGCGCCTTCGGGAGCAAGCCCCCTCCCACAGGAACCGCCTTCACAGGACGTAAAACAGAATCGCCACGAAGTGCAGCAGGCTCCCGGCGATGACGAACAAATGCCAGATCCCGTGGGCATGCCGCAACCGATGGTCGAGGGCAAAAAAGATAATCCCCACGGTGTACAAGACCCCGCCCGTGGCCAGCCAGGCAAAACCGGTGGTGCCCAGCGCCGCCAGCAACGGCTTGACCGCCACCAGCACAATCCAGCCCATGACCGCGTAAATCACGATCGACAGAATCCGCGCTTCGGAGCGCGGCTTGATCTCCTGCAGAATGCCGATCAGGGCCAGCCCCCAGACAATCCCGAACAGCGTCCAGCCCCACGGCCCACGCAGCGTCACCAGACAGAACGGCGTGTAGCTGCCCGCGATCAGCAGGTAGATCGAAAAGTGATCGACCTTCTTCATGATCGCTTTCTTGCGCCCGCGCACGCTGTGGTACACGGTCGAAGCGCTGTAAAGCACCAGCAAGGTAAAGGCGTAAATCGCCACACTGACAATCTTCCAAGGACTGCCGTCGAGGCTGGCGATCACCAGCATCCAGACCCCGCCGATAAAAGCTGCCACCGCCCCGACCAGATGGGTCCAGGCGTTCAATCGTTCCCCGTGATACATGTATCGCTCACCTCAAATTCATTGCCGCAGCGCGCAAGGCTCGGGCCTTGAGCGTAAAAGCGCAATGTTTCTGTTAAACACGAGCCTGCGCAGGTCGTGGTAATTGGGCACAATCGGCCGATACCAAAAAGAGTCCGCGCCATGCTGATCGACGAAGAGTTGACCCTGAAAAAACTCGAGGTGTTCCTCGCTTTCATGCGCACCGGCAATCTGGCCCGCGCCGCTGCCGAGTTGCAGACCAGTAACGTCAGCGTGCATCGCGCCATTCATTCACTGGAAAGCGCCCTGCGCTGCCCGCTGTTCAAACACGAAGGACGCAACCTGACGCCGCTGGAAAGCGCCTATGTGCTGGAAGAGCGCGCGCAGAAGCTGATCCAGGACGTGGTCGAAAGCGTGCGCCTGACCCGCGAGGCGGCCGGGTTCTCCGCTGAACGCTTCAAGCTCGGCTCGCTGTATTCGCTGACGGTCAAGACCGTGCCGCAACTGATCATGGGCCTGAAGATCCGCCGTAGCGAACTCAACATCGATTTGATTCTGGGTTCGAACATTGACCTGCTCTACAAGCTGAAGAACATGGAAGTCGACGCGATCCTGGTGTCACTGGACGACAGCATCAACGACCCGGACTGCGAGCAGATTGCGCTGTTCTGCGATGACATTTTCCTCGCCACGCCAGCCGATTCAAGGTTCGCCCAGCGCAGCGAAGTGGATCTGGCCGAGGTGCGTGATGAAACCTTCATCACCTTGACCCAGGGTTTTGCCACGCATCAGGACGGCAATCGGGTGTTCAAACAGGCAGGGTTCGAGCCGAAGGTGGCGATGCAGGTGAACGACATCTTCACCCTGCTGAGCATGGTCAGTTCCGGGGTGGGTTATGCGTTGCTGCCAGGAAGGATTGCGGCGGTGTATGAGAATCGGGTGAAGCTGATTCCGTTGCAGGAGAAGTACCGGTTGCAACAGCACATTGGCGTGGTGTTTTTGAAGGCCAAGGAGCGCGATCCGAATCTGCTGGCGTTGTTGGCGGAGTGTCGAATGTATGCCAATCGGCAGGTCTGAAACCGAGTCGCGTCCTTCGCGAGCAAGCCCGCTCCCACAGGAAAACGCATTCCACATGTGGGAGCGGGCTTGCTCGCGAAGGCGTCAGGCCCGACAGCAGGTGACTTAACCCATCAACCCACGCATCGCCAGGAACAACACCGAAGGCCCAAGCAAACACCCCAGCGCGGTATAGAACGCGGCGGTGAGGCAGCCATAAGGCACCAGCTTCGGATCCGTCGCCGCCAAGCCGCCGGCCACACCGCTGGACGTGCCCATCAACCCGCCGAAGATCACCGCACTGCGCGGATTGTTCAGGCCGATCATCGGCGCCACGAACGGCGTCATCACCATCACCAGAATCGCCTTGATCAGCCCCGCCGCAATCGACAGCGCCATGACTTCGGAAGTAGCGCCAATGGCGGCACCAGTCACCGGGCCGACGATGTAAGTCACCGCCCCTGCGCCAATGGTGGTCAGGCTCACGGCATCGGTGTAACCGAACGCCATCGCCACACCGACGCCTGCGATGAAGGACGTGCCAACGCCGACAAACAGCGCCAGCACCCCAACAAATCCGGCACGTTTGAGTTCATCGACACTCACGCCGAACGCTGTGGCGACGATTGCGAAATCACGCAGCATCGCCCCGCCGAGCAAGCCGATGCCCGAGAGCATCGGAATATCCACCACGCCTTTCTGGCCCCCGGTCACCGCACCGCCGATATACGACAGCAAGAGCCCGAGCAAAATGGCGATGGCCGAACCGTGCAAGCGGCCCTTGGTGAAGGTGTTGGACATCCAGTAGGACACCCACATGGTCAGGCCAACAATCAAGAACCCGCTGATCAGACCGTAACCGGTGATGACTTTCATCAATGATTCGTACATGGCGCTTACCCCACAGTCTTAGGTGGAATGACGGCGGCCGGTTCCTTGTTACCAAGGCGTACCAGCACGGGCACCATGGCAAAGGCAATCACCACGGCCAGCGTCCCCGCCAGAATCGCCATCGGCCCGCCCTTCAGCGCGCCATAAACATTTTGCTGCGCCGCCATCGCAACCACGATCGGAATGTAGATCGCGCTCCAGAACTCCACGCCCTGCTCGGTCTTGCCCTTGAACCAACCGGATTTGTTGAGATAACTGCCCAGACCGATCAACAGCAGCATCGCAATACCGACGCCGCCGACGTTGGCCGGCACGCCGATCAACTTGCCAAGCATTTCACCGATCCAGATACCCGCCAGGGTACAAAAGGCCAGAAACGCCACACCGTAAATAATCATTGTTGTAGTCCTCAAATTGCATCGTCGAATGTTGTTTTTGTTGTTCGAAGCTTGAGTCGGCGGTCTTAGAGTTGGCGGCTTCCCTCCTCACGCAACAGCGCCTGCAAGGTGTCCAGGCGAGCACTGTCAAACGCCGTGACGGTGCCCTGCTCAAACACCCGGCGCGCCAGCCCGGTCAGCACCGCAGCGGGCGGCAGTTCGATCTGTAAACGCACGCCGCGCTCATAAGCGCTTTGCACGGTGCCACGCCAATCCACCACGCGGCACATGTTGAACGCGAGGTCGTCACGCAAGGCTTGGATCTTGATCACCGGCCGAGCACGACTGCCGCTCAGGTAGGCGATCTTCGGGGTGTGCAGCTCTACCTTGGCGAAAGCTTCGGCGAGGGTTTGCGCAGGCGTATCCAGCAACGGACAGTGCGACGGCACGCTCACCGCCAACCGTTTCGCCAGCCCTGCGCCACGGCTGCGCGCCAATTCAGCGACCGCGTGCATCGCCTCATCACTGCCGGCAATGACCACCTGGTTATCGGCATTGATGTTGGCCAGATAAACCGGCGACTCCTCGCCGTGAACCTGCGCCAGCAAGGTTTCGACTGTGGATAATTGCAGACCGATGATCGCGGTCATGCCAAAGCCCTGTGGATAAGCTTGCTGCATCAACTCACCGCGCAGGCTGACCAGATGCAGGGCATCGCTGAAGCTCAAAGCCCCGGCCACCACGGCTGCCGGGTAAGCACCGATGGACAGACCGGCGACGTAATCGGCCGTGAGGCCTTCGCGCAACAACTGCCGCGACGCCGCGACCCCGGCGACCAGCAGGCACAGTTGAACCGCCCTTGTGCTGCGCAACGCGTCGGCAGAATCGAGCAACAACACATCCTCACCGAGTACATCGCTGGCCTCGGTCAGCGTCTCCCCAGGCAAACGCTGGAGCATGCCCGGTTGTTGCGCGCCCTGGCCGGGGAACACCAGCAGACTGCTCACGCCGCCTGCTCCTGCGGATTCCATGGATCAGAAACCAGGCAGGCCTGATGCGCGTTTTTCAGCAGCACATGAGCCGAAGCGCCCGCCCACTCACGCAGGGCCACAGCGCCGAACGGCGTCTGCAATTGCATATCGACCCGGCATGAGGATTGATCGAAAAGCGCCACCAGTTTGCGTGCCTGATTACGGGTAATCAGTTGCGGCGTACGCAGGATCAAATCGAGATCGCTGCCCTCGTGCATCGCGGCAAAGCCGCTGGCCAGTTCAAACCCGGCACTGCCGCTGACACCCCAGACCCAACCGCAATCGTCGAGCATCGGGCGCAATTGCTTGAGGGCGCGCATGACGGGCAGATCACGCTCACTGTCGACATGACTCAGCGCCTCGGGGCTGACCCGACAGGCCATTGAATCGACCGCCATGAACGCCGCCAAGCGCTGTTCACGCGATACACCGCGCACACCCACGGCGACAAAACCCTCTACGCTCAAGGCCCGGCGCACCACCACCGGTTGCCCGGCGCTGAGCGACTCGATAGCCCAACCCGGCGCATCCGCCGGCAATTGCGCCGGGGTCATGCCCCAGAGCAGATCGTGGGCCAGAGGCGTGTTCACCACTGCGCCCTCAACAGTTCCCGCACGCGGCTGGACGCTGCGCGGTTCTTCGCGCCGAGGCGAGAGCTCAGACCCGTGTTGGAGATATCGCTGATGGCTTGGGTCAGGCACTCAGTGACCCGCGCCAGATCCTGCGCTGTCGGCTGTTCGATCTGTTGCACCGACAGGGTTTCCCAGAGCAACCCGAGGCTGGCGTAGCTGTCGATGTCATAGGCCATCGGCGGCACACTGGCGGCCAATGCTTCGAGTTCTTCGACGCTGCGCAAGGTCACTCGCGCCGCCGAGGCTTTGCCCATTGCATGCACCATCACCCCGGGATCACGCAGGGCGATCAAACGGTTGGCCTGATAACCATGGGCGAGAAACGCACCGGACATGGCTTTGCCCACCAGCAGTGCAATCACCGGGTGCCCGGCCAAACGTGCGCGGGCATAGCTGTCTGCTGCACCGGCCAACGCTTGATGAATGCCGAGGGCTTCCTCGCGACGGCCATAGGCCTGGCTCGGTACATCGACGATGGCGATCAACGCACGCTTGTGCGTTTGCTCACGGTCGGCGGTGATCGCGTCATCAACAGCCTTGGCCAGACCCCAGCCTTCCAGCAAGCCGACTTCGCCATCGCGAGCGCGAGGGAAGCGGTTGTCCGGGTCAGCGACCACGGCCAGCAAGCGACCGAGCGCCGTGTCCGCCACCCGCAGTGACGCTGGCAAACCTTCAACGGTTTTCGCCCCGGCGCACAAGGCGTTGAACCAGTTCAAACCGCGCAATGAATAACCACTCATGAGCGCTCTCCTTGATACAGATCGCGAACCACCGAAGGCTCGATTTGCGTGTCAGTGTCCAGGCTGGCCAGACGTTGCAGGAACCACTCGGCCCTTTGGCTGCGCGGTTGCGTCGGCAAGCCTTGCTGCAACAACTCGCCGACCTGCTGACGAATCTGCGCCACATCATCGCCGACGTAGCGATCCACCAGACCACTGGCAAAGCGTTGCTCGCCCCCGGTCAGGCTCCAGATAA
Source organism: Pseudomonas sp. NPDC087615 (assembly GCF_044743445.1). Classification (NCBI taxonomy): domain Bacteria; kingdom Pseudomonadati; phylum Pseudomonadota; class Gammaproteobacteria; order Pseudomonadales; family Pseudomonadaceae; genus Pseudomonas; species Pseudomonas sp. NPDC087615. The sequence goes on from NZ_JBIUWM010000016.1 coordinate 16,357, forward strand.
ACGGCCGGTCGCGGGAATCGTATTCTTCGATCCCGGCTTCCTGTTCGATCACTTGCGGGCCGTTCAAACCAAGGCGCGCTTCCTGAGTCACCAGCAAATAGCTGCACAACGCAGCGGCAATCGACATGCCGCCAAAGCAACCAACGCTGCCCGCCACCACACCCACCACCGGTTGGTATTGCTGCAAATCGACAATCGCCGCATGGATGTCGGCAATCGCCGCCAAGCCGAGATTGGCTTCCTGCAAGCGCACGCCGCCGGTTTCCAGCAGCAGGATGGCGCGAGTCGGGAGGCCTTTGCGGTTGTCTTCGGCGGCCATTTCCAGCGCGCCAGCGATCTTTGCCCCGCCGACTTCGCCAAGGCTGCCGCCCTGGAAAGCGCCTTCGATGGCGGCAATCACCACCGGCAAACCGTCGAGGTTGCCCTTGGCGATCACCACGCCGTCGTCGGCCTGCGGCACGACACCTTGGCGTTCGAGCCACGGCGACATGACGCGTTGAAACGGGTCGAGCAATTCGCGAAAGGTGCCGGCGTCGAGCAAGGCTTTCGCCCGTTGCCGCGCGCCGAGTTCGACGAAGCTGTGTTTGTTGAGAAGCGCTGCGCTGTCAGTCATGGCCGATCTCCTCGAAACCTTGTTCCAGACGCAAGCGCACCACACCCGGTGTTGCGCCGAAATCGTGGATATCGATGGCCATGGCTGGCGGCGTGGTGCCGTCGAACATGCGCGCAAACAGGTGCTGCCAGCGCAGCTGTGCGCCGTTGACCGACGTCTGCACATTGATCGTCAGCTTGCCGGCCAACCCCGGTTCGATCAGCACTTCCAGATCACCCGAGCCGACACAACCGACCAGCGCACGCCCGCGTGGCGGCTGCCCGGCGGGGAATTCAAACGATAGGGTTTCCATCAAAACGCTCCCTGAAAGATGCCGTCGTGCTCGATACGGTCGAGCAACAGCGTGGCGGCGAGCAAGTCGGCGGCGCCACCGGGCGAGGCATTCAATGCGATGAGTTGTTGATCCAGTTCGTGCAGGCAACGGCGACCGTTGAGGCTAGCGCTGCCTCCGGCGTCGAGCACCGCTTGCGCACCCTGCTGCATGGTTTGCAGGCCTTGTTCGCCGGCGCGATAGAGCACGCAGGTGTCGGCCAGGTCCGTCATGATCGCGAGCAAGGCGTCGAGTCGGGCGTTCTGTTCGCCGTGGCCATTGGCGCGGCTTTTTTTCAGTTGCGGCAGGCCACGTTGCAGCACGGACGGGAAGCCGAGTTGCGCTTCTTCGCGGGCACCGCGGGCGCCATAGCGCAGGGCGACTTGGGCACCGTGGCTCAGAGGGCGCGGTGCGTAACGATCTTCGAGCAATGCCAGGCGCGCCGCACGCAAAGTAACGGCGCCGGCGCCCGTGGATTTCGCTTCCAGCGCGGCGGCCGTGACCAACAGGCCCAAGGCCCAGATCGCGCCGCGATGGGTGTTCACGCCGTGGGTGGTGGCGAGCATGGCTTGCTCGCCTTCACGGCCGATGCGGCCAATGCTTTCACGCAACGTCGGATTGATCTCGCCGATTTCAATGGCGACCTCAGCCATCTCCTTGAACGCCGGCCACAACGACAGTGCCGACGCGTGCATCAGGCCCAAGTGCAGATCGGTGTGTGCGCCATTGCCACGACGATCGACCAGCGCCGGTTTCGGCGACAGATCGGCTTCGTCGATCAGCGCATCCACCGCCAGATCCGCCAGGTGCTCGGCCAGAGAAAGCGGTTTCGCTTGCAGGTTGAGTGCGTGCATTACCAGCTCCTGAACTTGGCGGGCGGGTTGTAGAGGCCGCCGGACCACTCGACCAGATCGGCCACGCTTTTCGCCGCGAGCAATTCGCGGGTGGCGTCAGTGCGGCGGATGCCGAGGTCTTCGGGCAAGGCGATCAGGCCTTCGCGGCGCATGCGTTCGGTGTCTTTGGGGTTGTGGCGCAGGCCGATGGCGGTGACGCCTGCGACCGCAGCGATCATCGCTTGGCGCTCTTCCAGCGAACGCGCCTTGTACAGGTAGGCGATGCCTTCCTCCGTCAGCAAGTGGGTGACGTCGTCGCCGTAGATCATGATCGGCGCCAGCGGCATGCCGCTTTTCTTCGCCACTTCCACCGCGTCGAGGGTTTCGACGAAGGTCGGTTTGCCGCCCTCCTGGAAGGTCTCGACCATTTGCACCACAAGTTTTTTGCCGCGTTCGAGCATCGGTTGCTGCGAATCGTCGTGACGCATGTCCAGCCACGCTGGGGTGCCGTGACGGCGACCACGCGGGTCGTGGCCCATGTTCGGCGCACCGCCGAAACCGGCGAGGCGACCACGGGTCACTGTCGAAGAATGACCATCGCCATCGACCTGCAAGGTCGCGCCGATAAACAGATCCACCGCGTACTGCCCGGCCAGTTGGCAGAACATCCGGTTGGAACGCAGCGAGCCGTCGCGGCCGGTGAAAAACACGTCTGGTCGCGCGGCGATGTAGTTTTCCATGCCCAGTTCGGTGCCGAAGCAATGCACGCTTTCGACCCAGCCGCTTTCAATCGCCGGGATCAGCGTCGGGTGCGGGTTAAGCGTCCAGTTACGGCAGATCTTGCCTTTGAGGCCGAGGGATTCGCCGTAGGTCGGCAGGATCAATTCGATGGCGGCGGTGTTGAAACCGATGCCGTGGTTGAGCGACTGCACGTTGTGTTTTTCGTAGATCCCACGGATAGCCATCATCGCCATCAACACATGCACAGGCTTGATGTGGCGTGGGTCGCGGGTGAATAGCGGTTCGATGTAGAACGGTTTGTCGGCCACTACGACGAAGTCGACCCATGAGGCGGGGATGTCCACACGCGGGAGTTCGCTGACGTCGTCGACCAATTGGTTGACCTGGACGATGACGATGCCGTCGCTGAACGCGGCGGGTTCGATCAACGCTGGAGTGTCTTCGGTGCTCGGGCCTGTGTAGATGTTGCCGGCACGGTCAGCCATGAACCCGGCAGAAAGCACGACGTTGGGGATCAGGTCCACCACCAGCCGTGCGTAGAGTTCGATGTAGGTGTGGATCGCGCCGATTTCCAGCAGGCCATCTTCAAGCAACTGGCTGATGCGCAGGCTCTGGGTGCCGGCGAAGGAGAAATCGAGCTTGCGGGCGATGCCGCGTTCGAACAGGTCGAGGTGCTCGGAGCGGCCGACGCTGGGCATGATCATGTGCAGGTCGTGGAGCTTTTCCGGGTCGGCTTTGGCCAGCGAACGGGAGAGGAAATCCGCCTGCTTCTGGTTGTTGCCCTCCAGCACCACACGGTCGCCGGGATGAATCAGCGCTTCGAGCGCGGCGACGATTTTGTCGGTGGGCAACACCGCACCATCGGCCATCCCGCGCACCTTGTCGAGACGACGCCGCTTTTCATCGCGCCGCCGCGTCCAGCGCGAGTCGGGGTTTATTGTTGTTGTCATGCTCACTCCACGGGTTCGCTGTCGTGGAGCTAAGGTAGGTGTGTGGAGTGTGGGCATCAATCAAGCTGGGCGATGAATCATTACGCTAAAAGTAACGGTCTGGTTGGACCCAACGTTGCATTAAACAGGACAAGAAATTCAATATTGAGTGTCCGGCCTTATGGAGATTGAGCTCAATTTTATAACAATCATGTCTGAGACGCGATTCACGCCTTTTAAATAAAGTCCCAAAAAAATGATTACCTCAGACCATCCCAAGAACAAGACGATCAAATCCTTATAGCGCTACACCTTTTTTATTTCTTAACATTATTAACACCTGTCATATATGACAGGTGGACGCAAGTTTTAAATGTGGAATGATGTCCGTGCAAAAGGTTTACAGCATCGGAACATACGCAACTCTAAAATGGAGCGTTTGAAATGAAAAAAATTGAGGTTTTAATTGTGGCGACAATATCGGCATTTGTTAGTCATGTTGCATTTGCAGAAATCGATGCAGGATGTAAGCAACTATGGGATGCCACAAGCGCTGCCCAGACATGCAAACTATCAAACCTTACAAAATATGAGGCTGGAGGTGCTGCTATTTGTACGATAGAAGCTACTTGCCTGGCCTCGAGCACACATCGCGAGATTCAGAATCGTATCAACTCGAGAGAAATCAATAACACGGTATATAACAAGGAAAGCGTTTCGGTATATACGATTCTTAAAACCGGGCTAAATAATTGCAATGGCAAACTTACGTATAACCCTTGCTAATGCCACAAACGTGCAGCTCAACTAAAACCCGACTTAGCCTGCTGCACACGTTAAGTTAAGGCAGATCACTGGAAATCAGTGACGGAATCAAGTTACGCAGCATGCCAAAGGCGCACAAGCCGGCGGATTCTGGTGCATGCGTAGGCAGCGGCGCAAGGATTTGTAGGCTAGGGAGCCGTAACACCTAGTGTCTTTAAACAATGCGACTGGAAGGCGTTTATTGCGCACAGAGATTGAGGATTTGTCTGTCGGATTGAGGTGTGGCGACTGGCGCTTTCGCGAGCAAGCTCGCTCACAGGAGATCTTCAGAGAACGCAGATTTTGTGTACGACATAAACCTACTGTGGGAGCGAGCTTGCTCGCGAAGAGTCCAGTCTGGTCACCGCAAATCTTGGATCAGTCAACGAGACCCGCATCCACCAACAACTTCTCCAACCCCAACAAATCCGGCACCTTCGCCACCTGTTCCCCCACCTGCACCGCCGCCTGCTCCAGCCCACACAACGGCACATCGACATAACTCAACTGACTGTCGAGCTTGTACGACCGCGGAATCCCCTGCACCAGCAGCGCAATGAACTTCAGCTCCGGCAACCCGCCGAGGGCATTGAGAATGACGATCCGTGCCCGTTCGCCGATGACGATTTTCTGCCCGCACGCCGACTCGAAACTGAGCAACGGAATCTGCCGTTCACGCCAACTCACCCGCCCCAGATACCACGGTGGCGTATCGAGATCGAACGCGCTGGCCTGGTAGTCGATCAACTCGGCCACCGCGACGTTGGGCAGAATCAGGTTGCGATCGGCCAGCGGCAGCAGCAGGCCGGTGAGTTGGCTGTTACGCGCATTGTACCGGCGCTCATGCATGTTTCTTGCTCCAGTGGGCAATGCTCTCGAGCAGCACCGATTCCTGATACGGCTTGCCGAGGTAGTCGTTGACGCCGATGGCCATGGCGCGGTCGCGGTGTTTCTGCCCCGTGCGTGAGGTGATCATGATGATCGGCAGGTGTTGCAGGCGTTCGTCGTGGCGCACTTGGGTGGCGACTTCGAAGCCGTCCATGCGCGGCATTTCGATGTCGAGCAGCATCAGGTCGGGCATGTGTTCTTCCAGCAGCAACATGGCATCGACCCCGTCCTTGGCGGTCAGCACATTCATGCCGTGACGTTCGAGCAAACGGCTGGTGACCTTGCGCACGGTGACCGAGTCGTCGACCACCATCACCAGCAGCGGTTTGTGCGGTTCGCTGTCGATGTCCGGCAGCGCCGGATGTCGCGCAACGCGCGCCTGCATCGCCCGGATCGGCGCCAGCAAATCAAGAATCAGCACCACCCGGCCATCGCCGAGAATCGTCGCGCCGGACACGCCCTGCACCGCCGCAAACTGCGGGCCGAGGCTCTTGACCACAATCTCGCGGGTACCGGCCATGGCGTCGACCAGCACGGCGACGCGGCGGTCGTTGCATTGCACCAGCAGCACCGGCAACGGCAAGCTCTGACCGATCAGTTTGGGGCGCGGCGCGGTTTTGAGCAGCTCGCCCAAATAGCACAATTCATAGCGTTGCCCGGCGTATTGATAGCTCGGCGGATCGTGGCGCAAATGCCCCTCCAGATCATTCGGCAATACGCGAACAATGCCCTCGATGGTGTTCAGCGGTATCGCGTACTGGTCTTCAAAGCACTGCACCATCAGCGCACGGTTGACCGACACGGTGAACGGCAGGCGAATGCGGAAATGCACGCCCTGCCCCGGCACCGAGTCGATGCTCATGCTGCCGCCCAGTTGCCGGACTTCTTCGTGAACCACGTCCATGCCGACGCCGCGCCCGGAAATCTGGGTGATTTTTTCGGCGGTGGAAAACCCCGGCTGGAGGATGAATTGCAACACGTCGCGGTCGCTGATCTCGGCCTGCGCGGCGAGCATGCCGCGCTTGATCGCTTTGCGGCGCACGGCGTCCAGCGGCACCCCGGCGCCGTCGTCGCGGATGTCGAAAATGATGTCGCCGCCCTCGCGGGACAGGTCGAGGCGGATCTGCCCTTGCGCAGGTTTGCCCGCCGCCAACCGCACTTCGGCGGTTTCCAGCCCGTGGTCAACGGCGTTGCGCAGCATGTGTTCCAGCGGTGCGGCCATGCGCTCGAGCACGTTGCGATCCATCTCGCCTTCGGCGTTGCCAACGACGAACGCGACATCTTTGTTCAGCTCTTCGGCGACCTGGCGGACGATGCGTTTGAGGCGCGGCAACATCCGCTCGAACGGCACCATGCGCGAGCGCATCAGGCCTTCTTGTAATTCGGTGTTGATCCGCCCTTGCTGCTGCAGCAGGTTTTCCGCGTCCTGATTGCGTCGATCCAGCGTTTCCTTGAGATCGAGCAGGTCGGAGGCGGATTCGAACAGGGCCCGCGACAGTTGCTGCAACTGCGAGTGACGGTCCATTTCCAGCGGATCGAATTCTTCGTAACCGAGGCGCTCGGCGTCCACTTGCTGACGGCTGAGGATGCGTCCCTGGGTTTCGGTGTCGAGGCGGCGCAACTGATCGCGCATGCGCTCGATGGTGGTTTCCATCTCGTTGAGCGCCACTTGCGCGTCGTTGACTTGCTGTTCGATGCGACCCCGGAAAATCGAGGTTTCCCCGGCCAGGTTAACCAGATCGTCGAGCAGTTCGGCGGAGACCTTGACCATGTCCGCACCGGCGTCCGGGGCGGGCGCCGTGGTTTCGGTTTTAACCGGCAGAGGCAACAGCGGCGGCGTGTCGAGGCTCGCCGGGTGACTGAAATTCTGAATCGCATTGATCAGGCGATCCGCCGGCGGGCACGGTTGCCCGGCGCGCACAGCATCGAGCATTTGCGCCAATCGGTCATGGCCTCGCTGCACCAGGGCGAACAGCTCGCCCGAGGTTTGCAGCGTGGCCGCCGAGACGCTTTCGTAAAGGTATTCCAGCTCATGAGCGAGGTCGCCGATGGGACCGATCTCGACCATCCGCGCGCCGCCCTTGAGGGTGTGCAGATCGCGCAGCAGGGTCTCGACTTCCTGACGATTGCCCGGCTCGGCTTGCCAGCGCAGCAGCGCGGCGCCGGAGTTTTCGATGATGTCGAAACCTTCTTCGAGGAAGATTTCCAGCAGTTCCGGATCGTGCCCGACGCTGTCGTGATCCGTCGTCGGCTGGGGTGTCTCGCTCAGCGACTGCCCCTGGCGCAGCTGTCGAATGGTTTCAATCAGCTCCTGCGCCGGGGTCAGCGACTGATGGTTTTGCAACTGATCAAGCAACTGAGCCAACCGGTCATGGCTCTTGTGCAGCAAGCGGTCCAAGGCTTCGTTATGGCTGTAGCGCCGATCGAGCAGCCCTTCATAAAGGCTTTCCAGTTCCTGAGCCAGATCGCCGATGGCCTCGACCTCAGCCATCCGCGCGCCGCCCTTGAGGGTGTGCAGGTCGCGTTGCAAGGACGACAGCGGCGCGGTGTTGTCAGGGTCTTTCAACCAGCGCTGCAAGGCCTGGCCGGAACTGTCGAGAATGTCCACCGCCTCTTCGAGGAAGATCTCGACAATCTCGTCATCCGGCGCAGCAGACGCAGCGGTTTGTGACAGTTCGGCCGTCGCCGCACCCAGTTCGCGGATGCTCAGGCTGCGGCTGCCATCGCTGCGGATCAAGCCCATGGACGACGGGTCGAGACTCTCATCGAGCAGGTCATGCAAGGCACGAATCCGCTCAGGCTGCGGCGTGACTTCCTGACCGGCAGCCAGTTCGTCGAGCATGTTGATCAGCGCTTCGTGGGCGTTCTGCGCTTCCTGAAAAAACCTGTCACTGACCGCCAGGCTGCTTTCTTCGACGGCCCCATAAAGGTCGAGCAAGGCTTCGCACAACACGTCGACCGGCAGCAGATCCGCCAGGTGCGCACCTTCGCCGAGGGTGGTCAGTTCGTCCAGCAACGCGCTGAGTTCCTGACGTTCGCCGGGGTGCTGCTGCCAGCGCTGCAAGAGGCTTTCGGCGTCGAGCAGAATGTCCATGCCCTGAGCGAGGAAATTGTTGATCAGTTGCGGGTCGCGCTTGACGCGCAGGCCGGTGTTCAGCGCATTGAGGATCGATTCCAGACGTTCGGCAAGCAATGTTTCCGTGCGTTTGATCAGCGACTGAGCACCGACAATCGGTGCCAGCGGATCGTGCTTTAGCTGACGCAGGCCGACCCGAAACAGGCCTTCGGCTTCAAGCAGCAATTCCACCTCATCAAGGTCCAGCGCCAGTTGATGGGCCTTGAATTCGCGAGCGAGTTTATCGAGCGGGGCGGCCAGTTCGGCAATCGGCGAGACACCGGCCATCGATGCACTGCCCTTGAGGGTGTGCAACGCGCGCTGCAACTCGTCGCTGGCTTGCAGCGGCACATGTTCGGCGGCTTGATCGAGGAAACGATTGAGGCTAACGAGATGGTTTTCGGCCTCGTTGCGAAAGATCTCCAGCAACAAGGGGTCGAGCGCCGCGACGTCATCGACGTCTTCGGCGGCCAGCGGCTCGTCACCCTTGGCCAGGGCGTGGGCGCGGGCGGCGAGTTGATCGACATCGCTGCGCTGGCGTTGACGTTGGGTGGCGAACTCGCTGATCAGCTCCGGCAGCAATAGCACGGTGTCGCCAAGCAGTTGCTGCACGATCGAGCCGGGCTCGACGCTCTGTTCCAGCACGCGATTGAGCAGGTTTTCCATCGCCCACGCCAGCTCCCCGAGGATCAACGCACGCACCATGCGTCCGCTGCCCTTGAGGGTATGGAAGGCGCGGCGCAGTTCGCTCAGCGCGGCACGATCCTGCGGATTGGCCGTCCAGCGCGGCAGGTATTCGTGGAGGACTTCGAGGACTTCGTCGGTCTCTTCGAGGAACACTTCGCGCAGTTCATCGTCGACCGGTTCTTCATCCGCCGGCGGCGGCATCAGGCTGCCGGGGGTGATCAGTGCCGGTGGGTTGACCGCCGACACCGGGCTGGCCAGCACATCCGCCAGCGACTGGACGATGTGCGGGTCGTCGAGCGCCTGCATGTCTTGCATCACCAGCGCTTCGCTGGGGCTGAGCACATCGTCGAGCACCGGCACATGCTGTTCGTTGGGCTGCTCGTCGGGAAAGAAACCGAGGCTGGCGAGGGACTTTTGCGCGACGTCCAACAGTTGCTCGCTCGGCGCCAGTGGGTCATCGCTCAAACGCTCAAGGTAATACTCAAGACTGGTAATGACGTCGGCGAGGTTGTCCAGTTGCTGCCAGCCCGGTTCGTGCGGATCGAGCAGCAGGTGTTCGCGGATAAAACCATTGCAGGCCTCAACCAGATTGGCCGCGCGACTGAGCGCAATCACCGCCAGCGCACCGCGCACCTGGGTCAGCAGCGCCGGCAGCGGCAGCAGATGCTGGCGATCCCAGTCGGCGTCGATGTAGTCGACGATCATGTCCTTGGCCTGTTGCAGGCAAATGCGCGCTTCCTTGATCACGATCTGGTGGATCTGCGTCAGGTCGGTGGTCGGCAGGCGCGAATCTTCCGGGCTTTGCGGCTCGACGGTCCCGACCATGCCGGCCAGCGTTGCTTCGACATACAGCAGCGCCCCGGCGACGTCCATCAGGATGGCGTCGTTCGGCTCGCGCTGGCCTTGAGCGAGGCTGAGCACCACCGCCAGTTGATCGATGATGACTTTGCGCGGCTGGCCGAAACCGAGCACCGCGAGGGTGTCGGCGATCTGCCGCAGCGGCGCCAGAAGCGTCTCCAGATCCGAGATGTGCTGACGGTCGCTGCGCACGAACAGGTCCAGGCGCTCCTTGACCCGCACCAGTTCTTCACACAACGCTGCCAGCACCGAGCGCATCGCGTCGCGGTCGGGGCCGGCCAGGCGCGTGCGCTCTTCGTCGACCATCGCGCTGTCGGGCAACGCGTCGTCCAGGGAGTAGTGATCTTTCATGGTCAGCATCTGCCCGGTGGGATGTTCGGCTTTGGCAATATAGAACAACAGGCTTTTGAGCAGCTCCGGCGGTGGCGGCTGGTTGAGGCCGGCCATGCCCTGTTCGAGCAGACGTTTGAGTTCCTTGTCAGCATCCTTGAACAGGCTGCGCAGCGCCGGGCTGTTGGCGATCTCGCCTTGGCGCATGCCTTCGACCAAGGCTGATGCCACCTGCCACAAGGGGCTCAACGGCGCATTGCCGCTCAAGGCTTCGAGGCGGGTGAAGACCTTCGCCAGATAATCGAGGTGCGTCTGATCGTCCTGCTCGCGCAGCAAACCGACCAAGGCCATTTGCAGCATCTGGCGCCATTTACGCAGCATGTTTGGCAGTTCTGCCGGCGCCAGCAATGCCAGCGCTTCTGCGCTCAGGGGCGGCAGTTCGGGCAGTTGTGGGCTGAACAGGCTGGTTTCCGAAAGCAGGCTTTCGCCCCGGGCACTGCGCAAATCGTTGAGCAGCGGCAGCACCACCAACGGCAGATCGCGTCGAGCGTTCTGCACGCGATCAAGGTAGATCGGCAATTGCCCAAGGGCTTGCAGCAACAGGTGCAGGGCTTCGTCGCGATGGCTGACGCGCTCGTGTTGCAGGGCTTCGACCAGTTGCTCCATTTCTTCGGCCAGCAGTGCCGCGCCATAGAACTCGACCATCTGCAGGCTGCCGTGGACCTGATGGATGTAATCCAGGCACTCGTCCAGCCCAGGCGTCGCCTGCGGATCATCGAGCACGGTTTCAATGGCCTGATGCGCCTGTTTCAGCGTTTCGGCTATTTCGCCTTTGACCCACTCGAGGGCCACATAGTCGTGGCGATCACCCATAGCAGCTCCAATCACACTTTATCCGTCGCCGACGCGGAGGCCGCCGGCAAGGTGAAGCCGGACACCGAGCGGCGCAACTGACTGGCCATTTTTGCCAGGTTGCCGATGCTCTCGGCGGTGGCCGTGGAGCCGGACGAGGTCTGCGAAGTGATCTGCTGGATCACGTTCATCGTCAGCGAAATTTGCCCAGCCGACGACGTCTGCTGCTGCGCCGCATTGGAGATGCTCTGAATCAGCGCCGCGAGCGTCTTGGACACGCCTTCGATTTCTTCCAGGGCCACACCGGCATCCTGCGCCAGCCGTGCGCCGCGCACCACTTCGGTGGTGGTCTGCTCCATCGAGATCACCGCTTCGTTGGTGTCCGTCTGGATCGCCCGCACCAGGGTTTCGATCTGCCGGGTGGCGGCGGACGAGCGCTCGGCCAGCCGCTGCACTTCGTCGGCCACCACGGCAAAACCGCGTCCGGCATCACCGGCCATCGACGCCTGAATCGCGGCGTTGAGGGCCAGAATGTTGGTCTGGTCGGCAATGTCGTCGATCAGGCTGACGATATCGCCGATCTCCTGCGAAGACTCGCCCAAGCGCTTGATGCGTTTAGCGGTGTCTTGAATCTGCTCGCGAATGTTGTCCATGCCGTGGATGGTGTTGTGCACCACCTCGTTGCCCTTGTTGGCGATCTCTACCGAGCGCTCGGCCACCGCCGACGATTCGGCGGCGTTGGCCGAGACCTGATCGATGGACTGGGCCATGTCGCTGATCGCGGTCGAGGCTTCGGAAATCTGCTGGGCCTGGTGTTCCGAAGCCTGGGCCAGGTGCATGGCGGTGGCCTGGGTTTCCTGCACCGCTGCGGCGACCTGGCCGGCGGTGAGGTTGATGGTTGCGACCAGATCGCGCAGTTGGTCGACGGAATAGTTGATCGAGTCGGCGATGGTGCCGGTGAAGTCTTCGGTTACCGAGGCGGTCACGGTCAGGTCGCCGTCGGCGAGGTCTTCGATTTCGTCGAGCAGTCGCATGATCGCGTTCTGGTTGCGCTCGTTTTTCTCGGCGGTCTCGCGCAGTTGGCGATTGGTTTCACGCACCATCACCAGGCCGATAAGGATGATCGAGGCCAGCGCCAGCAACCCCAGCACATAGCCACCGATGGTGTCGGTGTTGCGCCCGCCCGCCAGGTTTTCGAAACCGTTGGCCAGGTGCGAAGCTTCGTCGAGCAGGGTTTGCGACAGGTTGAAGATGTTGCTGGCCGATTCGCGAACCTTGAACAGTTCCGGCGAGGTTTCGAGGATTTCATCCACGGAGCCGGAGACGAACTGGAACAGTTCGGAAATTTCACTCAAGCGTGCACGGGCGTCGCGGTCTTCGACCTGGCTGATTTTCAGTGTCGGGTTGCCCTGAAGCATGCCGTTGAGTACCTGGCCGAAACGGGTGGCGTCGCGGCCAAAGGCATCAGCAGCTTGTTGGGAGTTTTCATCACCGGCAAGCACCGTGTTGACCGCGCCGAGGATGCGTTCGGCCAACAGCGATTGGCGCTGAGCCATCGCCACTTGGGCGGCCGGAGCGCCGCGCTGGAGGAGGATCTCGACGACTTTTTCGTATTCGATCTGCAACTGCGGCACGGTTTCGGCCAGGGTCGCGGCGACTTGATGCAGGGACAGTACGGTCTGTTCGCTGGAGAGAATGGCGTCGGTGTTTTTCAGCAATCGCTCCCAGTCCAGTTGCACGGCGCGCATTTCCGGGCGCACGGCAGACGGCGCGGGTGGCAGGCCGGTGGCCGGGTCACCCTTTTTCAAATAACCCCAACGCTGGGCAAAATCATTGCGCGCATCACTGAGCAACTTGAACGCAGCCGCTTTGCCGGCAGCGGCTTCGGTGGCGTTCTTGGCGATACGCTGCGAGAGCACGCGCAGCTCACCGGCGTGGCCGATGTACTGTTTGTCGTGGTTCGCCTGGGTGTTGAGGTAGGCGAAGTTGGCGAACAGCAGCATGATGAACACGATCAGTGCGATGAACAGCACGACGATCTGCGAGCGACTGCGCGATCCTTCCGCCGACTTGCCTGTGTTTGCTTTTGTCATCGGTCCTCGCCTATGAAACCTGCCGCATTCAATGTGGCAGCGGGCTTGCTCGCGAATGCGGTGGGTCAGCCAGCATCGAATTGAATGTCAGACCGTATTCGCGAGCAAGCCCGCTCCCACATGGGATTTGTGGTGTTTCGACTAAATTGCGACGCTCATGAACACCGGGGATTTTGCCAGCGAAAACAGGCTGAACACCCGCCAGTTCTGCTCGCGTCGGAAATACCCTTTGACGAACTCAGCCTTGGAGCCCTGCCGTTTACTGATCGAAATGGGCTCGAAGCTGTCCTGATCGAAGTGCTGCAAACCGAAGACCTCATCGACCATCAGCCCGGCAAACACCTCGCCATGCTCGACCACCAATACCCGCCGCTGTTTACGCAGTTGCGACAGTTCATGTCCGAAGAAACCGCACAGGTCCATGACCGGCAACAAGCGCCCCCGCAGATTAGCGACCCCTTTGACCCACGGCTTGACCCCGGGCAACTGAGTGAAACGCGGTTCATGCAGCACTTCGCTGACTTCGCCCATCGGCGCCACATACCAGTGCTCGCCGAGGCGAAAGCCGATGCCGCTCCAGCGATCCTGGCGCGCCGGTTGCGACGGCAGGTCCGCCGCCAGCAAGCGGCAGCGCTGGTCGATCTGCCAGAGCAGTTCGAACGCGGTCAGCGATTCGCTCATGGTTGCGCGATCAGCCTTTGAGTACGTTGTTCAGGGTTTTGATCAGGGTCTCTTCGTCGACGGGTTTGGTCAGGTAGTCCCTGGCGCCCTGACGAGTGCCCCAGACCTTGTCGGTTTCCTGATCCTTGGTGGTGATGATGATCACCGGGATGTGGCTGGTATCGGCGTCCTTGGTCAACTGACGGGTCGCCTGAAAGCCGTTGAGGCCGGGCATGACGATGTCCATCAGTACCGCGTCAGGTTTTTCCTGACGGGCCAGCGCGACACCGTCGGCGCCGTTTTCGGCTTTCAGCACTTCGTGGCCGTGCTTTTCCAGCATGCCGGTCAGTTTGTACATTTCAGTCGGCGAATCATCGACGATCAGGATACGTGCCATGGTCTTCCCCATTTTTCTTGTCGACATCCGGCCCGCTGGCCGAGCGTCACTGTGCGTGTCTTACTGCGGCAAAACAGCGGCGAAGCCCGGAACATGGGCCTGAATCGCGTTGAGCAGTTCTTCCTTGCTGAAAGGCTTGGTCAAAAATTGATCAGAACCGACAATCCGGCCCTTGGCCTTGTCGAACAACCCGTCCCTGGACGACAGCATGATCACCGGCGTTGCCTTGAACGCGCTGTTGTTCTTGATTAAAGCGCAGGTCTGATAACCATCCAGACGCGGCATCATGATGTCGACAAAAATGATTCCGGGATGGTTGTCGGCGATCTTCGCCAACGCGTCGAAACCGTCAATCGCCGTGATCACTTCGCAGCCGACATTTTTCAACAATGTTTCGGCGGTGCGACGAATCGTTTTGGAGTCGTCGATCACCATGACCTTCAAGGCGCTGGACTGCTGTTCCATAAGGGGGCTCTACCGTCGCCTTTGCGAATCAAATTGTCCGTTTTGTGATGACTGATGGCCGGAAACCCTTGATGTTCAAGGGCCAGCACGGCATGGCAGCCTTTTTAGCACAGTCTCCAGATGCAATCTATCGACGGGTTTTTCCTTGACCGCAAACCCGCCCGGCGCCACTCTGGCGGCACTTTTTTCATACCGATCCGGTAGCCAATTTTCGAGGAAAACCCAATGAGCGTTCGCGTCGGGATTGTCATGGACCCTATCGCCAGCATCTCCTATAAAAAGGATAGCTCGCTGGCCATGCTGCTGGCCGCGCAGAAGCGCGGCTGGGAGCTGTTCTATATGGAGCAGCGCGACCTGTATCAGGCCGAAGGTCAGGCCCGGGCGCGCATGAAGCCGCTGAAAGTCTTCGCCAACCCGGAAAAATGGTTTGAGCTGGACGCCGAGCAGGACAACCTGCTGAGCGATCTGGACGTGATCCTGATGCGCAAGGATCCACCGTTCGACATGGAGTTCGTCTACTCCACTTATCTGCTCGAACAAGCCGAAACCGCGGGCGTGCTGGTGGTCAACAAGCCGCAGAGCCTGCGCGACTGCAATGAAAAGCTGTTCGCCACGCTGTTCCCGCAGTGCACGCCACCGACCGTGGTCAGCCGCCGCGCGGATGTGTTGCGTGAATTCGCCGCCAAACACGGCGACGTGATCCTCAAGCCGCTGGACGGCATGGGCGGCACGTCGATCTTCCGCCACCGTGCAGGCGATCCGAACCTCTCGGTAATTCTGGAAACCCTGACCGCCCTCGGCGGCCAGCAGATCATGGGTCAGGCTTACCTGCCAGCCATCAAGGACGGCGACAAGCGCATTCTGATGATCGACGGCGAGCCGGTGGATTACTGCCTGGCGCGGATTCCGGCGCAGGGCGAAACCCGTGGCAACCTCGCGGCCGGTGGCCGTGGTGAAGCGCGGCCGCTGACCGACAAGGATCGCTGGATCGCCGCTCAGGTCGGCCCGACCTTGCGCGAGAAAGGCCTGTTGTTCGTCGGCCTGGACGTGATTGGCGAGCACCTGACCGAGATCAACGTCACCAGCCCAACCTGCATCCGTGAAATCGATAACGCGTTTGGCACCGACATTGGTGGCCTGTTGATGGATGCCATCGATCAGAAGCTTCAAGCTCGTTGAGATAGAACAACCAAGATGCGACCAACATTGCGTTATCATGCCCCGCCTCTGAAAAACGCGATGTTGGTTTCCTTGTCATGACCCTCCCGTCCGATCTGCCCACTGAACTCGCCCATCGCGGCGTGCGCCCGGCCGATCGCCTCGGATTTACCCTGTTTCTCGCGGTGCTGATTCATTTGGCGCTGCTGCTTGGCGTCGGCTTCACGATGGTCGAGCCCAAGCAGATCAGCAAAACCCTGGAAATCACCCTCGCCACCTTCAAGAGCGAAAAGAAGCCCCAGAAAGCTGACTTTCTGGCGCAGGAACATCAGGAAGGCAGCGGCACCCTCGACAAGAAGGCGATCCCCAAGACCACCGAAGTCGCGCCGTTCCAGGACAATCAGGTCAAAAAGGTCACCCCGCCACCGGCCGCCAAACCGCCAGTGCAGGAAGCCGCGCCCAAGGCTGCCGTGACCACGGTCGCGCCAAAGCCGAAAAAAGCGCCAACCAAGAAAGAAGAACCCAAGACCGCAGTCAAACCGACCGTCGACGCGCCGCAGTTCGACAGCTCGCAGCTGTCCAGCGACATCGCCAGCCTCGAAGCGGAACTGGCCAAGGAACAACAGCTGTACGCCAAACGCCCACGCATCCACCGTTTGAGCGCCGCGTCGACCATGCGTGACAAGGGCGCCTGGTACAAAGACGATTGGCGCAAGAAGGTCGAGCGCATCGGCAACCTCAATTACCCCGACGAAGCGCGGCGCAAACAGATCTACGGCAATTTGCGGCTGTTGGTCTCGATCAACCGCGACGGTTCGCTGTATGAAGTGCTGGTGCTGGAATCGTCCGGCCATCCGCTGCTGGATCAGGCGGCACAGCGCATCGTCCGACTGGCGGCGCCGTTTGCACCGTTTACCGGCGATCTGTCGGATATCGACCGACTGGAAATCATCCGCACCTGGAAATTCGCCCGGGGTGACCGGTTGTCCAGCAACTGAATACACCGCCCCCCCTGTGGGAGCGAGCCTGCTCGCGATAGCAATCTGCCTGACAGTGCAATTTTGAGTCTGCCGACCTCGTCGCGAGCAGACTCACTCCTACATTTGATCGGTGTGTTGCTTACATCCCCAGCTTGTCAGTTCGCCCCTTGAACGCCACACTAGCGCACATGAAAAACGTCAGCCCCAGCTACCTCAAGCACCAATTCCTGATCGCCATGCCCCACATGGCCGACCCGAACTTTGCCCACACCTTGACCTACATCGTCGAGCACACGGCCAATGGCGCCATGGGCATTGTGGTCAACAGGCCGCAAGAGCTGAATCTGGCTGACATCCTTGAGCAATTGCGCCCGGAAATCGACCCGCCTGCGCTCTGCCAGCATGTGCCGATTTTCATCGGCGGCCCGGTACAAACCGATCGCGGCTTTGTCCTGCACCCGGCGGGTAAGACCTTCCAGGCCACCGCCCAGCTCGACGGCGACCTGGCCCTGTCCACCTCGCAAGACGTGCTGTTCGCCATTGCTGACGGCGTGGGCCCGGCGAAAAGCCTGATCGCCCTCGGCTACGCCGGTTGGGAAGCCGGGCAACTGGAGGCCGAAATGGCCGACAACGCCTGGCTGACCTGCCCGTACGACGCCGACATCCTGTTCAACACCAGCAGCGAATTACGCCTTGAAGCGGCGGCTAGGCACTTGGGAATCAACCTCAATCTGCTGACCAGCCAGGCAGGTCACGCCTGATGGCCCTGCGCTTGATTCTTGGCTTCGACTACGGCACCAAACAGATCGGCGTTGCCGTCGGCCAGGTGATCACCGGCCAGGCCCGCGAACTCTGCACCTTGAAAGCGCAGAACGGCGTGCCCGACTGGAACCAGGTCGAGGCCCTTATAAAGGAATGGAAACCCGACGCCGTGGTGGTCGGCTTGCCGCTGAACATGGACGGTACGCCGAGCGAGATGTGCCTGCGCGCCGAGAAATTCGCCCGCCGCCTCAACGGCCGCTTCAACGTGCCCTTCTATACCCACGACGAACGCCTGACCACGTTCGAGGCCAAGGGCGAGCGACTGGTGCGCGGCGGCCAGAAGGGCAGTTACCGCGACAACCCGGTGGACGCCATCGCCGCCGCGCTGCTGTTGCAGGGCTGGCTCGATGAAAACACTGCATTGTTTGAATCCTGACTGCATTTAATTCTGGAAAGCGCTACGGCGCTTTTCTTTTGGCTAAACCCCCAGCCACGTCCGGCAGGACACGGCTCGGGTCGAAGAAGGAGCAACCATGAGCCTGCCCAACCCCGCCGATCTGATCAGTCAGATGGCGACCCGCCTCAAGGCGCACCTTGCACAGCGTGATATCAGCGAACCGCGTTACATCGGCATCCGCACCGGCGGCATCTGGGTCGCGCAGGCTCTGCTCAAGGAACTGGGCAGCGACGCACCACTGGGCACGCTGGATGTCTCCTTCTACCGCGACGACTTCAGCCAGAACGGCCTGCACCCGCAAGTGCGTCCGTCCGCCCTGCCCTTCGAAATCGAAGGCCAGCATCTGGTATTGATCGACGACGTACTGATGAGCGGACGCACCATCCGCGCCGCCCTGAATGAACTGTTCGACTATGGCCGCCCGGCCAGTGTGACCCTGGTCTGCCTGCTCGATCTGGACGCTGGCGAGCTGCCGATCCGCCCGAACGTGGTCGGCGCAACGCTGTCGCTGGCCGCCCACGAGCGCGTGAAGCTGTCCGGCCCCGAGCCGTTGACGCTCGAACTGCAAGACCTGAATCCTTAATCCGCCCTATTGAGAGTCCCCCTCGCGATGACGCCTCTAGATACCAAGCGCCCGCTGCAGCTCAATGATCAGGGCCAGCTGCGCCACTTCCTCTCACTCGACGGCCTGCGCCGCGAGTTGCTGACGGAAATCCTCGACACCGCCGACTCGTTCCTTGAAGTCGGTGCCCGCGCGGTGAAGAAAGTCCCGTTGCTGCGTGGCAAGACCGTGTGCAACGTGTTCTTCGAAAACTCCACCCGCACCCGCACCACCTTCGAAATGGCAGCCCAGCGGCTGTCGGCGGACGTGATCACCCTGAACGTGTCGACGTCGTCGGCCAGTAAAGGTGAAACCCTGCTCGACACCCTGCGCAACCTCGAAGCCATGGCCGCCGACATGTTCGTCGTACGCCACGGTGACTCCGGCGCCGCGCACTTCATCGCCGAGCATGTTTGCCCGCAAGTGGCGATCATCAATGGCGGCGACGGCCGTCACGCGCACCCGACCCAGGGCATGCTCGACATGCTCACCATTCGTCGGCACAAGGGCGGCTTCGAAAACCTCTCGGTGGCCATCGTCGGCGACATCCTGCACTCGCGGGTGGCGCGTTCGAACATGCTCGCGCTGAAAACCCTCGGCTGCCCGGACATCCGCGTAATCGCGCCGAAAACCCTGCTGCCGATCGGCATCGAGCAGTACGGCGTCAAGGTTTACACCGACATGACTGAAGGCCTGAAGGACGTTGACGTGGTGATCATGCTGCGCCTGCAGCGTGAACGCATGACCGGCGGCCTGCTGCCGAGCGAAGGCGAGTTCTATCGCTTGTTCGGCCTGACCACTGCACGTCTGGCCGGGGCCAAACCCGATTGCATCGTCATGCACCCGGGGCCGATCAACCGCGGGGTGGAGATCGAGTCCGCAGTGGCCGACGGCCCGCACTCGGTGATCCTCAACCAGGTGACCTACGGCATCGCGGTGCGTATGGCTGTGCTGTCGATGGCCATGAGCGGACAGACTGCGCAACGTCAATTCGAGCAGGAGAACGCCCAGTGAAGCTCAGCATTCTCGGCGCCCGCGTCATCGATCCAAGCAGCGGCCTGGATCAAATCACCGACATTCACGTTGAAGCCTGCAAGATCGTCGCCCTTGGCGCAGCGCCGGCCGGTTTCAACGCTGTAGAAACCATCGACGCCACAGGCCTTGTGGCCGCTCCGGGCCTGGTCGACTTGAACGTCGCCCTGCGCGAGCCGGGTTACAGCCGTAAGGGCACCATCGCCAGCGAAACACGCGCGGCGGCGGCCGGTGGCGTGACCAGCCTGTGCTGCCCGCCGAAAACCAAACCGGTGCTCGACACCTCCGCCGTGGCCGAGTTGATCCTCGACCGCGCCCGCGAGGCCGGCAACACCAAGGTGTTCCCGATTGGTGCGCTGAGCAAAGGCCTGGACGGCGAACAACTGGCCGAACTGATCGCGCTGCGTGACGCCGGTTGCGTCGCATTCGGCAATGGTCTGGAGAGTTTCCGCAACACCCGCACCCTGTGCCGGGCGCTGGATTACGCAGCCACCTTCGACCTGACCGTGATCTTCAACTCGCAGGATCACGATCTGGCCGACGGGGGGCTGGCCCACGAAGGCCCAACCGCCAGTTTCCTTGGCCTGCCGGGCATTCCGGAAACCGCTGAAACCGTGGCCTTGGCCCGGGACCTGCTGCTGGTCGAACAAACCGGGGTGCGCGCGCACTTCAGCCAGTTGACCAGCGCTCGCGGCGTTGCGCTGATCGCTCAGGCGCAGGCCCGTGGTTTGAAAGTGACGGCAGACGTGGCGTTGTATCAGCTGATTCTGACCGACGAAGCGCTGATCGACTTCAGCAGCCTCTATCACGTCCAGCCGCCGCTGCGCACCCGCGCCGACCGCGATGGCCTGCGTGAGGCCGTGAAGTCGGGTGTGGTGTCGGCGATCTCCAGCCATCACCAGCCCCACGAGCGTGACGCCAAACTGGCACCGTTCGGCGAGACCGAGCCAGGCATCAGCAGTGTTGAATTGCTGCTACCACTGGCGATGACGCTGGTTGAGGATGGCTTGCTCGATCTGCCGACCCTGCTGGCACGCCTGAGCGCAGGCCCAGCGCAGGCGCTGCGCCTGCCAGCGGGCAAACTGGCGGTGGGCGGTGCGGCGGATATCGTGCTGTTCGATCCGAAAGCCTCGACCGTGGCCGGTGAAGGCTGGCTGTCAAAGGGCGAGAACTGCCCATTCCTCGGTCACAGCTTGCCGGGTGTGGTTCGCTATACCCTGGTGGATGGGCGGATCAGCCACCAGGCTTGATACCGGGCTGGCTCCCACAAGGGATTTGTGTCGATCACAGATCCAGTGTGGGAGCGGGCTTGCTCACGAAGGCTTACTGGAAGGCACCGCGATTTTCGGCGTTACGCAGCGACACCTGATCATTCAGCGTCCAGAAGTCATACAGCACACCCACAAAGAACAACCCACCGGTCAGCAGGTACAGCACACCACTGATCCATTTGCCTTGGTACATCCGGTGCACACCGAGCACGCCAAGGAACGTCAGCAGAATCCACGCCACGTTGTATTCGATCGGCCCTTCGGCAAAACGCAGATCCGCCTCGCGGTCCATCGCCGGGATCAGAAACACGTCGATCAGCCAGCCGATGCCTAACAAACCGAAGGTGAAAAACCAGATCGTCCCGGTCACCGGTTTGCCGTAGTAAAAGCGGTGAGCGCCGGTAAAACCGAAAATCCACAGCAGGTAGCCGATCACTTTGCTGTGGGTGTCTTTTTCCTTAACACGGGGTAACCGATAGCTGTTCATGAAGACCTCGTTGCACACGATAGATAAATATTCTTAAATTCTTTGTGACTTTTTTACAGGTGGCCGACGTATGGCAAATGTTAGGGTGACGTCCGTCAAACCCTTATAACACCGGACTTCTGTCAGACAATCGCGTCAATTTGCAGCTTATTTGGTTCCGTTGCCTCCCGATTGAATCGACCAACGGCCTCGTTAGGGACAAAAAAGCTGTTATAAAGTTGCGCGCTATCACCTAAGAGCCACGCCTAATGCGACCATTTTTCAAGACATGGCTAACTATTTGCCTATTAATGCCACTGGCCGCCCACGCCACCAATCGTGAGCAACGTCTTCCTAACGTTAACGGCTTTACCCCTAAATCCCATGCTTCTGCTCCATCGAGCAAAAGCAAACAGGTCAAACACACCACACTGAGCAGCAATGGCCACAGCAAGCTGCTTCCGCAGATGGCTAACAAAACCAGCAGCAACGTCCTCAGCCGTGCGGTGAACGTCCTCGGTACGCCTTACCGTTGGGGCGGCAGCAGCCCAAGTAAAGGCTTCGATTGCAGCGGCCTGGTGAAATACGCGTTCAACGACGCTACGTTCGACCTGCCACGCACCTCCAATGCCATGGCCAGCGGCCACGGCGTGAAAGTCGAGCGCAAGGATCTGAAGCCGGGCGATCTGATTTTCTTCAACATCAAGAGCCGTCGGGTCAATCACGTTGCGATCTACCTGGGCAACGACCGCTTCATCCACGCACCACGTCGTGGCAAAGCGGTGAGCATCGACACACTGAACAAACCGTACTGGCAAAAGCACTACGTCGTTGCCAAACGTGTATTGCCCAACGAGTCGAAGCAGATGCGCGTGGTTCAGCGCTGAGCTGACTGATCCAGAATCTGCTCAAGCAGTACTGGCCCCTTCGCGAGCAAGCCCGCTGCCACATTGGATCTGTGTCGTTCACAAATCAAAGGTGGCAGCGGGCTTGCTCGCGAAGGGGACAATGGAAGCGCCACAAGCTCCCGCTCAGACACTATCCGGCGTCCGCGCCTTCTCCCGCGCATGCTCGCGGCTGATCAAGCCTTTGGTCACCAGATCCTTCAGGCACATGTCCAGTGTCTGCATCCCCAACGACCCTCCGGTCTGAATCGCCGAATACATCTGCGCCACCTTGTCCTCACGGATCAGGTTCCGGATCGCCGACGTGCCTAGCATGATTTCGTGCGCCGCCACCCGCCCGCCGCCGACCTTTTTGATCAGCGTCTGCGAGACCACCGCCAGCAACGACTCCGACAGCATCGAACGCACCATCGATTTCTCGTCACCGGGAAACACGTCCACCACCCGGTCGATGGTCTTGGCCGCCGAGGTGGTGTGCAGCGTGCCGAATACCAGATGCCCGGTTTCAGCCGCGGTCAGCGCCAGGCGAATGGTTTCCAGGTCGCGCATCTCGCCCACCAGAATCACATCCGGGTCTTCCCGCAACGCTGAACGCAACGCGGTGGCGAAACTGCGGGTATCGCGGTGGACTTCACGCTGATTGATCAGACATTTGCGCGATTCGTGAACGAATTCGATGGGATCTTCGATGGTCAGGATGTGGTGATGGCGATGGGTGTTGAGGTAATCGATCATCGCCGCCAGCGTGGTCGACTTGCCGGAACCGGTCGGCCCGGTGACCAGCACCAGCCCGCGTGGCGCATCGGTGATCTTGCGAAAGACATCGCCCATGGCCAGGTCTTCCATGGTCAGAACCTTCGACGGAATAGTCCGGAACACGGCGCCCGCACCACGATTCTGGTTGAAGGCATTGACCCGAAAACGCGCAACGCCGGGGACCTCGAAGGAGAAATCCGTTTCCAGGTGTTTCTCGAAGTCGACCCGCTGGGTGTCGTTCATGATGTCGTAGATCAACTCGTGCACTTGCTTGTGATCCAGCGCGGGCAGATTGATCCGTCGCACATCGCCATCGACGCGAATCATCGGCGGCAGACCGGCCGACAGGTGCAGGTCGGACGCGCCCTGTTTGGCGCTGAAGGCCAGCAGTTCAGTGATATCCATAGCGCTCCTCAATTCCAGTAGAATGCCGCGAACCTTCAGACCGCTGGCGCCTCTTGATGTCCACGATAGCAGACAACATCCAACTGGTTGGTTCGCGCATCCAGGCAGCGGTAAAAGCTGCAAAGCGCGATGAAAACAGCGTCCAACTGCTGGCGGTAAGCAAAACCAAACCCGCCCAAGCCCTGCGCGAAGCGCATGCCGCCGGCCTGCGTGACTTTGGCGAGAACTACCTGCAGGAAGCCTTGGGCAAACAGCTCGAACTGGCCGACCTGCCCTTGATCTGGCACTTCATCGGCCCCATTCAATCGAACAAGACTCGCGCCATCGCCGAGCATTTCGACTGGGTGCACTCCGTGGATCGCCTGAAAATCGCCCAACGCCTGTCCGAGCAGCGCCCGGCCGACCTGCCGCCGCTGAACATCTGCATTCAGGTCAACGTCAGCGGTGAAGCCAGCAAGTCAGGCTGCACCCCGGCCGATCTGCCGGCGCTGGCCAATGCCATCAGCGCCTTGCCGCGCCTGAAACTGCGCGGACTGATGGCCATTCCCGAGCCGACCGAAGATCGCGCCGAACAGGACGCCGCTTTTGCGGCTGTGCAACGTTTGCAGGAAAGCCTGAATCTGCCGCTCGACACACTTTCGATGGGCATGAGCCACGACCTCGAGTCGGCTATCGCCCAAGGCGCCACCTGGGTTCGTATCGGTACGGCCCTGTTTGGCGCCCGAGACTATTCCCAATCCTGAACATCTCCAGATAAGGACCTGACATGAGCAACACACGCATTGCCTTTATCGGTGCCGGCAACATGGCCGCCAGCCTCATCGGCGGCCTGCGGGCCAAGGGTCTGGAAGCCGCGCACATCCGCGCCAGCGATCCGGGTGAAGAAACCCGCGCCAAGGTCAGCGCCGCGCATGGCATCGAAACGTTTGCCGATAACGCTCAAGCCATCGACGGCGTCGACGTCATCGTTCTCGCGGTCAAGCCACAGGCAATGAAAGCGGTGTGCGAAGCCATCCGCCCGAGCCTGAAACCCAATCAGCTGGTGGTTTCGATTGCTGCCGGCATCACTTGCGCGAGCATGACCGCTTGGCTCGGCGAGCAGCCGATCGTGCGCTGCATGCCGAACACTCCGGCGCTGTTGCGTCAGGGCGTCAGCGGTTTGTACGCCACCCACGAAGTGACCGCCGAGCAGCGCCAGCAAGCCGAAGAGCTGCTGTCCGCCGTCGGCATCGCGCTGTGGCTGAACGAAGAGCAGCAACTGGATGCGGTCACTGCGGTGTCCGGTTCCGGCCCGGCGTATTTCTTCCTGCTGATCGAAGCGATGACCGCCGCAGGCGTCAAACTCGGCCTGCCAAAAGAAACCGCTGAACAACTGACCCTGCAAACCGCCCTCGGCGCCGCGCACATGGCCGCTTCCAGCGACGTTGATGCCGCCGAACTGCGCCGCCGCGTGACGTCGCCGGCCGGCACTACTGAAGCTGCAATCAAATCGTTCCAGGCCGGTGGTTTCGAAGCCCTGGTTGAAAAAGCACTCGGCGCCGCCGCGCACCGCTCGGCCGAAATGGCCGAACAACTGGGCAAATAAGGAGCCTTACATGATTGGATTGAACACCGCAGCGGTTTACGTGCTGCAAACCCTCGGCAGCCTGTACCTGCTGATCGTACTGCTGCGCTTCGTCCTGCAACTGGTGCGGGCGAACTTCTACAACCCTCTCTGCCAGTTCATCGTCAAAGCGACTCAGCCGCTGCTCAAGCCGCTGCGCCGGATCATCCCGAGCCTGTTCGGCCTCGACATGTCGTCGCTGGTGCTGGCGATCCTCGTGCAACTGGCGCTGATGGCGCTGACCCTGCTGCTGACTTACGGCACCACTGGTAACCCGCTGCAACTGTTTATCTGGTCGATCATTGGCGTGACCGCGCTGTTCCTGAAGATCTTCTTCTTCGCCCTGATCATCAGTGTGATCCTGTCGTGGGTCGCTCCGGGCAGCCACAATCCGGGTGCCGAACTGGTCAATCAGATTTGCGAACCGGCCCTGGCGCCGTTCCGTCGCTTCCTGCCGAACCTGGGCGGTCTCGATCTGTCGCCGATCTTCGCGTTCCTGGCGCTGAAACTGATCGACATGCTGGTGATCAACAACCTCGCGGCGATGACGATGATGCCGGAAATCCTGCGCCTGCTGATGTGAGCTGGTTTCGCTGGGACGGGGACGACCTGATCCTCGAATGTCATCTGCAACCGGCGGCCCGTAGCGATGATTTCTGCGGGCTGCACGGTGATCGTTTGAAGATCCGCCTCACCGCGCCGCCGGTCGAGGGCAAGGCCAATGCCTACCTGATGGGTTTTCTGGCCAAGGCGTTTGGGGTTTCCAAAAGCCAGGTCAGCTTGCTCAGTGGCGAGTTGAACCGGCAGAAGCGGGTGAAGATCTGCTCGCCGAACAAGCTGCCGGATTTGCCTGACCTAGTGCGCCCAAACTGAAGCACCGAGTCGCCCTATTCGCGAGCAAGCCCGCTCCCACATTGGAATGCGATCCCCTGTGGGAGCGGGCTTGCTCGCGAATGGCCGCACCTCGGTCCAGAGCGAACACATCAGGCCCGATCGTTGCTTGCCGCTAACCCCACCGGTCTTTAGACTTACGCCTCATTTCAACGAGAGCAGGGTCGATGCCAACTGCCTTTCCCCCCGATTCTGTTGGTCTGGTGACGCCGCACACGGCGCACTTCAGCGAACCTCTGGCTTTGGCCTGTGGCCGTTCGCTGGCGGCCTATGACCTGATCTACGAAACCTACGGCACGCTGAACACGCAGGCGAGCAACGCTGTACTGATCTGCCATGCCTTGTCCGGCCATCATCATGCTGCCGGCTATCACAGCCCCGACGACCGCAAGCCCGGCTGGTGGGATAGCTGCATCGGCCCCGGCAAACCGATCGACACCAACAAGTTCTTCGTGGTCAGCCTGAACAACCTCGGCGGCTGCAACGGCTCCACCGGTCCGAGCAGCCTCAACCCGGAAACCGGCAAGCCATTTGGCGCCGATTTCCCGGTGCTGACCGTCGAAGACTGGGTGCACAGCCAGGCGCGCCTGACCGACCTGCTGGGCATCGGCCAGTGGGCGGCTGTCATCGGCGGCAGCCTCGGCGGCATGCAGGCGCTGCAATGGACCATTACTTACCCGGATCGCGTACGCCACTGCCTGGCCATCGCTTCGGCCCCCAAGCTGTCGGCGCAGAACATCGCCTTCAACGAAGTGGCGCGCCAGGCGATCCTCACCGACCCGGAATTCCACGGCGGTTCGTTCCAGGAAGCGGGCGTGATCCCCAAGCGCGGACTGATGCTGGCGCGGATGGTCGGGCACATCACCTACCTGTCCGACGACTCCATGGGCGAGAAATTCGGCCGCGGCCTGAAGAGCGAGAAGCTCAACTACGACTTCCACAGTGTCGAGTTCCAGGTCGAAAGCTATCTGCGCTATCAGGGCGAAGAGTTCTCCGGACGCTTCGACGCCAACACCTATCTGTTGATGACCAAGGCGCTGGACTACTTCGATCCGGCAGCGAACTTCGACGATAACCTGGCGAAAACCTTCGAGAACGCCACGGCCAAGTTCTGCGTGATGTCGTTCACCACTGACTGGCGCTTCTCCCCGGCCCGTTCGCGGGAACTGGTGGATGCACTGATGGCGGCGCGCAAAGACGTCAGCTATCTGGAAATCGACGCGCCACAGGGCCACGACGCCTTCCTGATTCCGATCCCCCGCTACTTGCAGGCGTTCGGCAATTACATGAACCGAATCACGCTGTGAGAAAGCCATGAGAGCTGATCTGGAAATCATCCAGGAATGGATCCCCGCCGGCAGCCGCGTCCTCGACCTCGGGTGCGGTAACGGCGAGTTGCTGAGCTGGCTGCGCGACCACAAACAGGTCACCGGTTATGGCCTGGAAAACGACGCCAGCAACATCGCCGAGTGCGTGGCCAAGGGCGTCAACGTCATCGAGCAGGACCTGGACAAGGGGCTGGGCAACTTCGCCAGCAACAGCTTCGACATCGTGGTGATGACCCAGGCTCTGCAGGCGGTGCATTACCCGGACAAGATCCTCGACGAAATGCTGCGCGTTGGCCGGCAGTGCATCATTACCTTCCCCAACTTCGGCCACTGGCGCTGCCGCTGGTACCTGGCGAGCAAGGGCCGCATGCCGGTTTCCGAGTTTCTGCCATATACCTGGTACAACACGCCGAACATCCACTTCTGCACCTTCGAAGACTTTGAAGAACTTTGTCGCGAACGTGACGCGAAGGTCATTGATCGGCTTGCCGTAGATCAACAGCACCGCCACGGGTGGGCCAGTAAGCTATGGCCTAATCTGTTAGGTGAAATTGGTATCTACCGCGTCAGCAGCCCCGTGCTGGCTGACCACAAGGTCGCGGTCTGAGCCACGACAATCCGAGGAGAACGATCATGGGCCGTTTAGCGCTGTTGTTATTCACTGCCTGCCTGAGCGCCACTGCGATGGCCGCCGATGCCATCAAGAGTGAGCGCAAGGAAGTGTTCGGTGATGTCACCGTGCATTACAACACCTTCAACTCCACCTTCCTGACGCCAGACATCGCCAAGGCTGCCGAACTGATCCGCAGCAAGAACCAAGGCGTGATCAATGTCTCGGTGATCAAGGACGGCAAACCTCTGAGCGCCAGCGTCACCGGCACGGTCAAAGACCTGACCAGCCAGAGCGTGCCGCTGAATTTCAAGCAAGTCACCGAACAGGGCGCGATCTACTACATCGCCCAATACCCGGTACCTCAGCAAGAAACCCGTACCTTTGAAATCAAGGTGCAGACCGGTGACAAGATCGACACCATCAATTTCAACCAAGAACTTTTTCCCGGCGAATGATGAACCTCAAGCAACTCGTACTGGCCAGCCATAACGCCGGCAAACTCAAGGAACTCCAGGCCATGCTCGGCGAATCGGTGCAACTGCGCTCGATCGGCGAGTGGAGCACGGTTGAGCCGGAGGAAACCGGCCTGTCGTTCGTCGAGAACGCGATTCTCAAGGCACGCAATGCTGCACGCATTTCCGGGCTGCCGGCGCTGGCCGACGATTCCGGTCTGGCGGTGGATTTCCTCGGCGGTGCGCCGGGCATCTACTCGGCGCGCTATGCCGACGGCAAGGGCGATGCGGCGAACAACGCCAAATTGCTCGACGCCCTCAACGACGTACCTGAAGCCGAACGCGGCGCGCAATTCGTCTGCGTCCTGGCGCTGGTGCGTCACGCCGATGATCCGTTGCCGATCCTTTGCGAAGGCCTGTGGCACGGGCGCATGCTGACCTCCGCCAGCGGCGAGCACGGTTTCGGCTACGACCCGCTGTTCTGGGTGCCGGAGCGCGATTGCTCAAGCGCCGAACTGACACCTGCCGACAAGAACCAGATCAGCCACCGCGCCCGTGCAATGGATCTGCTGCGCCAGCGTCTGGGCCTGAAATGACCGACACCCCCTCTGCGTCGTCGCTGATCATCGGCGGCGCCGCCTCTTCGCCTCGGGCACCGCTACCCACGCTGCCGCCCCTGGCGTTGTACATCCACATCCCGTGGTGTGTGCGCAAATGCCCGTATTGCGATTTCAACTCACACACCGCCAGCCCAGTGTTGCCGGAGCAGGAATACGTCGACGCGTTGCTGGCCGATCTCGATCAGGATCTGCACGCCGTCTATGGTCGTGAGCTGAGTTCGATTTTCTTCGGTGGCGGCACACCAAGCCTGTTCAGTGCCGACGCCCTCGGGCGTTTGCTGGAAGGCGTCAAACAGCGCATTCCGTTCGCCGCCGACATCGAAATCACTCTGGAAGCCAATCCCGGGACGTTCGAGCAAGAGAAGTTCGTTGCGTATCGCAAGCTGGGGATCAATCGCCTGTCGATCGGCATTCAGAGCTTCCAGCAGGAAAAACTCAAAGCCTTGGGCCGCATCCACAACGGCGATGAAGCCGTGCGCGCGGCAGGCATGGCGCGGCAGGCCGGGTTCGACAACTTCAACCTCGACTTGATGCACGGCTTGCCGGACCAGTCGCTGGACGATGCCTTGAGCGATCTGCGCCAGGCCATTGAACTCAAACCCACGCACATTTCCTGGTATCAACTGACGCTGGAACCGAACACCGTGTTCTGGAACCAGCCGCCTGTGCTGCCGGAAGACGACACGCTGTGGGACATTCAAGAAGCCGGGCAAGCGCTGCTGGCCGAACACGGTTACGCGCAATACGAAGTCTCGGCCTATGCCCTGCCCGGTCGCCCGGCGCGGCATAACCTTAATTACTGGAGTTTTGGCGATTTCATCGGCATCGGCGCCGGCGCCCACGGCAAACTCAGCCACCCGGACGGACGTATCGTGCGCACCTGGAAGACGCGCTTGCCGAAGGACTACCTCAACCCGGCGAAAAATTTTCGGGCTGGCGAAAAGGCACTGACCAATGATGAAATGCCGTTCGAATTTCTGATGAACGCTCTGCGCCTGACCGCAGGCGTGGAGTCGCGCCTGTATCCAGAGCGCACCGGGCTGCCCCTGGAGAGTCTCGCCGAACACCGGCAAGAGGCAGAACAAAGCGGCCTGTTACAGGTCGAACCGTCACGCCTGGCAGCCACCGAGCGGGGACAGTTGTTCCTCAACGACTTGCTGCAACAATTTCTGAACTGAGCCCAACCCTCAACTTCTGTCCCAAGGGAAAACGCATGGATTTGATACTCGACCTGCTGGCCACCGTCTCCCGCTGGAGCCGCAGCAACCTCTCGGAAATCGCCCTGGCGCTGGTGGGTTGCCTGCTGGTGCTGTTCGGCGCCGACTTCAAAGGCTGGGTCGAACAACGCCTGGGCAGCATCGCCGGCGCCTTGCGCGTGCCGCTGATGGCCCTGCTGTGCATGATCGGCAGTGGCGCCGCACTGATCTACGCCACGCCTTGGGTGATCAAGGGCTTGAGCCAGTTCAACAACTACAGTCTGGCGCCGGTACTGTTGGTGGTGCTGGTGCTGATCGGCGTAGTCGCCGACCGCCGCTGATTTTCAACACACACAAAACAACTGTGGGAGCGGGCTTGCTCGCGAAGACGTTAGATCAATCGACATTGATATCGACTGATACGACGCCTTCGCGAGCAAGCCCGCTCCCACATTGGGTTTTGCGTGATGGTTAAGCGATTTTTTCGAACTTCAGATCCCAAACGCCATGGCCAAGACGTTCGCCGCGGCGCTCGAACTTGGTGATCGGGCGTTCGGCCGGACGCGGCACGCATTGGCCGTCTTCGGCAAGGTTGCGGTAGCCCGGGGCGACGTTCATCACTTCCAGCATGTACTCGGCATACGGTTCCCAGTCGGTGGCCATGTGCAGAATGCCGCCGACCTTCAACTTGCTGCGTACCAGTTCAGCGAACGACGCCTGAACGATACGACGCTTGTGGTGACGGCTCTTGTGCCACGGGTCCGGGAAAAACAGCATCAGGCGATCAAGGCTGTTGTCGGCGATGCAGCGGTTGAGCACTTCAATTGCGTCGCAATCGTAGACGCGCAGGTTGGTCAGGCCCTGGGTCAGCACGCCATTGAGCAGTGCGCCGACACCCGGACGGTGAACTTCAACGCCGATGAAATCCTGCTCCGGTGCAGCCGCCGCCATTTCCAGCAGCGAGTGGCCCATGCCGAAACCGATCTCCAGCGAGCGCGGTGCCGAACGGCCGAACACTTGATCGTAATCCACCGGCGCGTCGGCCAGCGGCAGCACGTACAGCGGCGCGCCCTGATCCAGACCGCGTTGCTGGCCTTCGGTCATGCGCCCGGCGCGCATCACGAAGCTCTTGATGCGGCGGTGTTGGCGCTCGTCGCCTTCTTCCGTCTGGATAGGCGTGTCGTTCGATTCAGTCATCAATGGCTCTTACTTGATCAGACCATCCAGCGGCGAGGAGGCGCTGGCATAGAGTTTTTTCGGCATGCGGCCGGCGAGGTAGGCCAGACGGCCCGCGACGATCGCGTGTTGCATGGCTTGCGCCATCATTACTGGTTGCCCGGCATGGGCGATGGCCGAGTTCATCAGCACGGCATCGCAGCCCAGTTCCATGGCGATGGTGGCGTCGGAAGCAGTGCCGACACCGGCATCGACCAACACAGGGATTTTCGCTTCTTCGAGGATGATCTGCAGGTTGTAAGGGTTGCAGATGCCCAGACCGGAACCGATCAGGCCGGCAAGCGGCATGACCGCGATGCAACCGATTTCTGCCAGTTGCCGGGCGATGATCGGGTCATCACTGGTGTAAACCATCACGTCGAAACCTTCCTTGACCAGCGTTTCGGCGGCCTTGAGGGTTTCGATCACGTTGGGGAACAGCGTCTTCTGGTCAGCCAGCACTTCCAGCTTCACCAGATTGTGGCCATCGAGCAGCTCGCGCGCCAAGCGGCATGTACGCACGGCTTCTATCGCGTCGTAGCAACCGGCGGTGTTCGGCAGAAAGGTGTAGCGATCCGGCGACAGCACGTCGAGCAGGTTCGGCTCGCCTTCGATCTGGCCGAGGTTGGTACGGCGCACAGCGAAGGTGACGATCTCGGCACCCGAGGCTTCGATGGCCTGGCGGGTTTCGTCCATGTCACGGTACTTGCCGGTACCCACCAGCAAGCGCGACTGGTAAGTACGACCGGCCAGAACAAAAGGCTTGTCGCTGCGAACGATGCTCATTGGGAATCCTCTTTAGGGGTGAGGGTCTTGCAGAATTCTGTGGCCTTGCGAACCGGACGATTAGCCGCCGCCGATAGCGTGCACAACTTCGACGTTATCGCCGTCGTTGAGCGTGGTGTCGGCATGCTGGCTGCGCGGGACGATATCCAGATTGAGTTCGACTGCTACCCGGCGTCCGGTCAGATCCAGACGGGTCAGCAGGGCCGCAACGGTTTCACCGTCGGGCAGTTCAAGGGATTCGCCGTTCAACTGAATGCGCATGCGTAACGCCGCCATCATTTTTAGGGGCTGGCATTCTAGCCCGATCATGACCTAAAGGTCAGCACCAAGCGTCAAGCGGTTAGCTGCAAGCGCCAGGCGGCGAGCCCCAGACATAACCAACCGACCAGAAACGCGAGGCCGCCGAACGGGGTGATGATGCCGAGCTTGCTGATGCCGGCGGTAGTCAGCACGTAGAGACTGCCGGAGAACAACACGATACCGACAGCGAACGAAACGCCAGCCCAGGTCACCAGTCGCCCCTGAATCTGCGTGGCCAGCAGCGCAACACCAAACAGCGCCAAGGTATGCACCAGTTGATAGGTGACGCCTGTGTGGAAAATCGCAAGGTACTCGGGCGTCAGGCGGCTTTTCAGGCCATGAGCGGCGAACGCCCCCAAAGCAACACCAGTAAAACCAAAGAAAGCGGCCAGCATCAGAAAGCCACGCAACATTGGGAACTCCATTCAGACTCGATCGACAGGGTCTGTATAATGGCCCGCTCCACCGGTTCGGCCAAGCCATCTCTATGCTGCGTTCAATTTTCCGTCGACTCACGAAAGCCCTGCTCTGGTTCGCGGGTGGCAGCATCTTGCTGGTGCTGGTTTTTCGCTTCGTGCCGCCGCCGGGAACGGCGCTGATGGTCGAGCGCAAGATCCAATCCTGGGTCGACGGCGAACCCATCGACCTGCAACGCACCTGGAAGCCGTGGAACGAGATTTCCGACGATCTTAAAGTGGCGGTCATGGCCGGTGAGGATCAGAAGTTTCCCGAGCACTGGGGTTTTGACTTTGGCGCCATTCAGGCCGCGCTGGCCCATAACGAACTCGGCGGCTCGATCCGTGGCGCAAGCACTTTGAGCCAGCAAGTCTCGAAAAATCTGTTTCTGTGGTCCGGCCGCAGCTATCTGCGTAAAGGCCTGGAAGCGTGGTTTACCGCGCTGATCGAGGTGTTCTGGCCCAAGCAGCGGATTCTTGAGGTGTATCTGAACAGCGTCGAGTGGGATGACGGTGTGTTTGGTGCCGAAGCAGCGGCCCGTCATCACTTTGGTGTGAGCGCCAAGTCGCTGTCCCGCCAGCAGGCAAGTTATCTGGCAGCGGTATTGCCGAACCCACGGGTTTGGAGCGCAAGCCATCCGACCGCGTATGTCTCGCGGCGAGCGGGATGGATTCGCCAGCAGATGAGGCAGTTGGGCGGGACGGGCTATCTGCTCGGGCTCAATGATTCACGTCGGGCGCCTTGGTCCGAATAACGAAACGCCGTCTTACAGCCCTGAAGCCTCCTGTGGGAGCCGGGCTTGCCCGCGAAGGCGTCGAGTCAGACAACATCAATGTTCAATGATCTAACGCTTTCGCGAGCAAGCCCCGCTCCCACATTTGGGTTTGCACTGAACCATAAAAAACGCCCCGACCATTACTGATCGGGGCGTTTTTTATGGCCTGGATGCCGGTTACGCGGCAATCGACAACTTGAGCTTGTTCATCGCGCTTTTTTCAAGCTGACGGATACGCTCGGCCGACACGTTGTACTTCTGCGCCAGGTCGTGCAGCGTGGCTTTTTCTTCTGCCAGCCAACGCTGGTAAAGGATGTCACGGCTACGTTCGTCCAGCACTTCCAGCGCTTCGTGCAGGTTGTGGTTGGAGTTGTCGCTCCAGTCAGCATCTTCCAGTTGACGCGCCGGGTCGTACCGGTGGTCTTCCAGATAATTGGCAGGCGACTGGAAAGCGCTGTCATCGTCGGCTTCGGCAGCCGGGTCGAAAGCCATGTCATGGCCGGTCAGGCGACTTTCCATCTCTCGCACTTCCCGCGGCTCGACGCCGAGGCTTTCCGCCACACGGTGGACTTCCTCGTTGTTCAGCCACGCCAGACGTTTCTTCTGGCTGCGCAGGTTGAAGAACAGCTTGCGCTGGGCCTTGGTGGTCGCGACTTTCACAATGCGCCAGTTGCGCAGGATGAACTCGTGAATTTCCGCCTTGATCCAGTGCACAGCGAACGACACCAGGCGCACACCCATTTCCGGGTTGAAACGTTTTACGGCCTTCATCAGGCCGACGTTACCTTCCTGGATCAGGTCAGCCTGAGCCAGACCGTAGCCGGAATAGCTACGGGCAATGTGTACGACAAAACGCAGGTGGGCGAGCACCATCTGCCGAGCCGCCCCCAAATCCTGCTCATAGTAGAGACTCTCGGCCAGTTCACGCTCCTGCTCCGGCGTCAGCAATGGAATGCTGTTGACGGTGTGCACATAGGCTTCCAGGTTCGCACCTGGAACCAACGCGTACGCAGGTTGCAAAGAATTGGTCATACGAAAAAACCTCCGACTTACATACTCGTGCCTTTCAGCACTGCGAAAAATTGACCGGGAACTCAAGTACAAGTTCCCAAAAAAACCGTAAGGCCAATCACGCGCAAAAAGATTCTACTTCGGCGCCAGCTCCCTGAGATGGCGTGCTAC
This sequence comes from Pseudomonas sp. NPDC087615, assembly GCF_044743445.1. Taxonomy (NCBI): domain Bacteria; kingdom Pseudomonadati; phylum Pseudomonadota; class Gammaproteobacteria; order Pseudomonadales; family Pseudomonadaceae; genus Pseudomonas; species Pseudomonas sp. NPDC087615. The sequence continues at coordinate 51,142 of NZ_JBIUWM010000016.1, forward strand.
TGCAATCCATGCACCGATATAACCCAACAGCACCGCGCCAAGCAAGAGCGACAGACCGTCGGCAACTGGCACTCCGGCCAGTGCGAAATCACTGCCGTACAAGCCGGCCAGTCCAACCACCGCATCGTTCAGCCAGTTCAGGCCGAACGCCAATACTCCCCAGGACAACAGCCCCGCACCGAAGCCATACAGCGCGCCCATATAAAGGAAAGGACGGCGAACATAGCTGTCAGTGCCGCCGACGAGTTTAATCACTTCTATCTCGGTGCGGCGGTTTTCAATATGAAGACGAATGGTATTGCCTATCACCAAAAGTAATGCAGACACCAAAAGCACCGTCAGGCCGAAGACAAAACGATCGCCGAGCTTGAGGATGGCGGCCAGACGCTCGACCCAGACTAGATCAAGTTGCGCCTGTTGTACCTTGGGCAGTTCGGAAAGTTTTTGTCTTAATGCTTCCAGCGTCGCTTTATCGACCTCGTCCGGTGTCACCAGCACTACGCCCGGGAGTGGGTTTTCGGGCAGCTCACGCAGGGCTTCGCCCAATCCCGACTGCTGCTGGAACTCTTCCAGCGCCTGATCACGGCCGACATATTCAGCATCAGCTACACCGGGCATGGCTTTGATCTGCTCGCGCAGCGACTCGCCCTGCTCTGGGCTGGCATCGAGTTGCAGGTACAGCGAGATCTGCGCCGCACGCTGCCACGAACCGCCAAGACGCTCAACGTTATTAAGCAACAACGACAGGCCCATCGGCAGGCTCAGCGCCACGGCCATCACCATGCAGGTGAAAAAACTGCCGATCGGCTGCTTGCCCAGACGACGCAAACTGTCGAGCAGACTGGCACGGTGGCTTTCGACCCAGGCGCGAAACAACGTGGCGAAGTCCGGGCCGTCATCATCGTCGTGCTTTTTCTTTTTTGGCGGTTGCGGATCGGCGGCTTTCGGGGCCACGCGCTCGGAAACCTTCGGACTGCGAGTCGCACTCATACGCCGGCCTCCCCGTCGCCGATCAATCGGCCACGTTGCAGGGTCAACATGCGGTGACGCATGCGCGCGATCAGCGCCAGGTCGTGACTGGCGATCAGCACGCTGGTGCCCAGACGATTGATATCTTCGAACACGCCCATGATCTCGGCCGCCAGGCGCGGGTCGAGGTTACCGGTCGGTTCGTCCGCCAGCAGTAACGCTGGGCGGTGAACGATGGCGCGGGCGATGCCGACGCGCTGCTGCTGACCGGTGGACAGGTCGCCCGGGTACAGATCGGTTTTATCCGACAGCGCCACGCGCTCCAGCGCCGAGTCGACCCGCTTGGCGATTTCGGCCTTGGACAGCCCGAGAATCTGCAGCGGCAACGCGACATTGTTGAAAACGGTGCGATCAAACAGCAACTGGTGATTCTGGAACACCACGCCGATCTGCCGGCGCAGGAACGGAATCTGCGCGTTGCTGATGGTGCTCAGGTCTTGCCCGGCCAGCAGCAACTTGCCGCTGGTTGGACGCTCCATCGCCAGCAACAAGCGCAACAAGGTGGATTTGCCTGCGCCGGAATGGCCGGTGACAAACAAGAACTCGCCACGACGGACTCGAAAGCTCAGCTCATGCAAGCCGACGTGACCGTTCGGATAGCGTTTACCGACCTGTTCGAAACGAATCATGAACGCTCCCGCTCGGCAAACAGTGCCTGGACAAAGGGTTCGGCTTCAAAGGTACGCAAGTCGTCGATGCCTTCACCGACGCCGATGTAGCGGATCGGCAGACCAAACTGCTTGGCCAAGGCAAAAATCACCCCGCCCTTGGCGGTGCCGTCGAGTTTGGTCAGCGCCAGGCCAGTCAGTGTGACGGTCTGGTTGAATTGCTTGGCCTGGTTGATGGCGTTCTGGCCGGTACCGGCGTCAAGCACCAGCAGCACTTCGTGCGGGGCGTCGGCGTCGAGCTTGCCGATAACCCGGCGAACCTTTTTCAGCTCTTCCATCAAGTTGTCTTTGGTGTGCAGACGCCCGGCGGTGTCAGCGATCAGCACGTCGATGCCACGGGCCTTGGCGGCTTGCACGGCGTCGAAGATCACCGAAGCCGAGTCGGCGCCGGTGTGCTGAGCGATCACCGGGATCTTGTTACGCTCGCCCCAAACCTGCAATTGTTCCACAGCGGCGGCGCGGAAGGTGTCACCGGCGGCGAGCATGACTTTCTTGCCTTCCAGTTGCAGCTTCTTCGCCAGTTTGCCGATGGTCGTGGTCTTGCCAGCGCCGTTGACGCCGACCACCAGAATCACGAACGGCTTGTTTTGCGAAACGATCTTCAGCGGCTGCTCGACCGGTTTGAGCATCGCAGCCAGTTCAGCCTGCAAAGACTTGTACAACGCGTCGGCATCGGCCAACTCTTTGCGCGCGACCTTCTGGGTCAGGCGTTGAATGATCGCCGTAGTGGCTTCGACACCAACGTCGGCCGTCAGCAGACGGGTTTCGAGGTCATCGAGCAGCTCGTCATCGATGGTCTTCCTGCCGAGAAACAGGCTGGCCATGCCCTCGCCGATGCTGGCGCTGGTCTTCGACAAGCCTTGTTTGAGACGGGCGAAGAAGCCGGCTTTGGTTTCTTCGGTGCGCGGGGCTTCGGCGGACACTGGCGCGGGCGCAGCGTCCGCCGCAACGATTGGCGCGGGTTCCGGCTCTGGTGGCTGGACGACTGGAGCCACTGACTCAACAACCACGGGCGCAACAGGCGCAGGAATTGGCGGCGTGACGTGGGGGGCGGCTTCTTCCACCAGCGCCACCGGCTCTTCGGCCACTGGCAAGGTGAGCCACGGCTCTGCAACCGGGGTCAGCGGCAACTCGGCAACCACCTCCGGCTCTGGCTCTGGCTCGGCCGCCGGTTGTAACACTGGCTCGGCAATCGGCAGAATGGTCGGCGCCGGCTCTTCTTCTATTACAGGAGCGGGTGCGGGGACCGGTTCAGGAATCGCGGGCGGCTGTTCGACGACGGGTTCCTGCGGTTTTTTACGCAGCCATCCGAACAGGCTTTTCTTCTCGCCAGCCGCAGCTGGGGTCTTCTTGTCGTCGTTGGAACCAAACATGGAGGACGGCTATCTCACAGTAGCGACGCGCCATAAGGGCGCCCCGGCAAATAAATATTCGATGCAGAACAGACTGTGTTTCACCCAGCTCGTTCACGCGCAACATTTTGTCGAGGCACCAGCGGCACCTCAAAGAATCGTATTAACGAAGGACTAAACCGGCAAAATCGGCGAAAAAGCGTAGTTTAGTCGATACACCGCAGCTTTCTGCCGCAAACCCATACAGCCGGATCAGGCCTGAAAACCTGATAGGCGTGGTCGCCGGTAAAACGGATCAGTATCCTAGCACCTCCTCGCCCGCCTAGGCTAAGACCAAGCGGGCAGCCCAACAGGTTAAAAAACGAATGAATGCTCTAGCCCGCCGCGCTGCTGGCCTGCTGCTCAGCACAGTCTGCCTGCCTCTTTCGGCCCTGGCGGCCGACCCGCAACCGACCCACGAATTCACCCTCGACAACGGCCTCAAGGTCGTCGTTCGCGAAGACCATCGCGCGCCGGTAGTGGTGTCGCAGGTCTGGTACAAGGTGGGTTCCAGCTACGAAACCCCGGGCCAGACCGGTCTGTCCCACGCCCTTGAGCACATGATGTTCAAGGGCAGTGAGAAAGTCGGCCCCGGCGAAGCCTCGCTGATCCTGCGCGACCTCGGCGCCGAAGAGAACGCGTTCACCAGCGACGACTTCACCGCTTATTACCAAGTGTTGGCCCGCGATCGTCTGGGCGTCGCCTTTGAGCTGGAAGCCGACCGCATGGCCAACTTGCGCCTGCCGGCCGACGAGTTCGCCAAGGAAATCGAAGTCATCAAGGAAGAGCGCCGCCTGCGCACCGATGACAAGCCGATGTCCAAGGCTTACGAGCGCTACAAGGCGATGGCTTACCCGGCCAGCGGTTATCACACGCCGACCATCGGCTGGATGGCTGATCTGGACCGGATGAAGGTCGAAGAGCTGCGTCACTGGTACCAATCCTGGTACGTGCCGAACAACGCCACGCTGGTGGTGGTCGGTGACGTCACCCCTGACGAAGTGAAAACCCTCGCTCAGCGCTACTTCGGGCCAATCGCCAAGCGCGACGTGCCACCGGCGAAAAAACCGCTGGAACTGGCAGAACCCGGCGAACGCCAGATCACCCTGCATGTGCAGACCCAACTGCCTAGTCTGATGCTCGGTTTCAACGTGCCGAGCATTGCCACCGCCGAAGACAAACGCTCGGTCAATGCCCTGCGCCTGATCTCGGCGCTGCTTGACGGCGGTTACAGTGGGCGCATTCCAACGCAACTGGAGCGCGGTGAAGAGTTGGTGTCCGGCGGGTCGTCGAGCTACGACGCCTACACCCGCGGCGATAGCCTGTTCACCTTGTCGGCCACGCCGAACACCCAGAAGAAAAAAACCATCGCCCAAGCCGAGGCCGGTCTCTGGAAATTGCTGGAACAACTGAAAACCACCGCGCCGACCGCCGAAGAACTGGAACGCGTGCGTGCGCAGGTGATTGCCGGTCTGGTCTACGAGCGTGATTCGATCACCAGCCAGGCCACCGCTATCGGCCAGCTTGAGACGGTCGGTCTGTCGTGGAAACTGATGGACACTGAACTCGCCGACCTGGAGAGCGTGACCCCGCAAGACATCCAGAACGCCGCCAAAATGTATTTCACCCGCGAACGTCTCAGCGTCGCCCACGTCCTGCCTCTGGAGACGACTCATGAGTGAGCGCAAATCCCCCCGCCTACTGCTCGGTCTGATCGCCGTGACAGTCATCGGCGCTGCTGTGCTTTATCTGGCGCCAGGCGCCAAAACCAACGCCAGCGAGGCGCTGGACAGCGCCAAGTCCAGCCAGAAACTGCAATCGCTGGCCGAACTCGACGGCAAGGCCCCGGCCAGCCGCAAACTCGACGTGCAGACCTGGAACACCGTCGAAGGCGCCAAGGTTCTGTTCGTCGAGGCGCATGAACTGCCGATGTTCGACATGCGCCTGATCTTCGCCGCTGGCAGCAGCCAGGACGGCAACGCACCAGGTTTGGCGGTGCTGACCAACGCAATGCTCAATGAAGGTGTCGCCGGCAAAGACGTCGGCGCCATTGCGCAAGGCTTTGAAGGCCTGGGGGCTGATTTCGGCAACGGCGCCTTCAAGGACATGGCGCTGGCCTCGTTGCGCAGCCTGAGTGCTGCCGACAAGCGCGAGCCGGCCCTGAAGCTGTTCTCGCAAGTAGTGGGCAAGCCGACCTTCCCTGCCGATTCGTTCGCGCGCATCAAAAACCAGATGCTCGCCGGTTTCGAGTACCAGAAACAAAACCCCGGCAAACTCGCCAGCCTGGAACTGATGAAGCGTCTATACGGCGATCACCCGTACGCTCATTCGAGCGACGGCAATGCGCAGAGCGTCCCGCAGATCACCCTCGCGCAATTGCGTGAATTCCATGCCAAGGCCTACGCCGCTGGCAACGTGGTGATCGCGCTGGTCGGGGACTTGTCCCGCGCTGACGCCGAGGCCATTGCCAATCAGGTTAGCGCCGCCCTGCCCAAAGGCCCGGCGCTGGCGAAAATCGCTCAGCCGCAGGAACCGAAGGCCAGCATCAGCCACATCGAGTTCCCGTCCAAGCAAACCAACCTGATGCTCGCGCAACTGGGCATCGACCGTGACGACCCGGACTACGCGGCGCTGTCGATGGGCAATCAGATCCTCGGCGGGGGTGGTTTCGGTACTCGATTGATGAGTGAAGTCCGCGAGAAACGTGGCCTGACTTATGGCGTTTACTCGGGTTTTAGCCCGATGCAGGCCCGTGGCCCGTTCATGATCAACCTGCAGACCCGCGCAGAAATGAGCGAAGGCACCCTGAAACTGGTGCAGGACGTACTCGCCGACTATCTGAAAACCGGCCCGACCCAAAAAGAGCTCGACGACGCCAAACGCGAACTGGCCGGCAGCTTCCCGCTGTCCACCGCAAGCAACGCCGATATCGTCGGCCAACTCGGCGCGATGGGCTTCTATAATCTGCCGCTGAGCTATCTCGACGACTTCATGCGTCAGTCGCAGAGCCTGACGGTGGAGCAAGTGCGCGACGCCCTGAACAAACACCTGAGCACGGATAAAATGGTCATCGTTACCGCTGGCCCGACCGTGCCGCAAAAGCCGTTACCGGCCCCTTCTGATAAACCTGCCGAGCAACCGCTCGGGGTTCCGGAGCATTAATGGCTACTCGAGCACCTAAAAAACCCGCCCACAACGTCCACAACGGTGTGAACCAGCTACGCATCATTGGCGGCCAGTGGCGCAGCCGCAAGCTGAGCTTTCCCGACGCGCCAGGCCTGCGCCCGACGCCGGATCGCGTGCGTGAAACGTTGTTCAACTGGCTGGCGCCCTATGTGGAGGGGGCCAAGGTCCTCGACCCGTTCGCCGGCAGTGGCGCGCTGTTTCTCGAAGCCCTGTCCCGTGGCGCCGCCATGGGTCAGGCGCTGGATGCGAGCAATATCGCGGTGTCGAGCCTGAAAGAACACCTCGGCACCCTGCGCTGCACCAACGGACAGGTGCAGACGGCCGACGCCCTGCGTTATCTGGAAACCCAGACCGCCAGCGCTTTCGACCTGGTATTCCTCGACCCGCCGTTCAATCAGAACCTGCTGCCCGCCGTCTGCACGCTGCTGGAAGAGCGTCAGTGGCTGGCCGACGACGCCTGGGTGTACACCGAAAGCGAAACGGCGCCGTCGACCCTCGGCCTGCCGGCCAACTGGCGTCTGCACCGCGAGCAGAAATCCGGCCGTGTTTATTACGCGCTGTGGCAACGCAGCGCCTGATCACAAGCATCATGCGTTAGCTGATCAGCGATAAATAGTTACCGCACTGCCCCCTCCGAATCTCGCCACAGTGGTTGCCGCAATCTGCGTTAACCACTGAGGACGATTCACGTATGGACACATTTTGCAGCCGGATGCTGCTCTTTCTTTGCCTGGCGCCCCTGATGTCCCTGGCCGCCCCGCCCCCACCGACTCACCACTTCAGTCTGGACAATGGCCTGAAGGTGCTCGTGCGCGAAGATCATCGCGCGCCGCTGGTGACCTCACAACTCTGGTTCAAAGTCGGTTCCGCCGACGAAGCACCGGGCCAGAGCGGGCTCTCCCACACGCTCGAACACATGCTCTACAAAGGCAGCAGCAAGACTTGCGCCGGCGAGGCCACGGCGATTCTGCAATCGCTCGGCGCCCGGGAAAACGCTTTCACCAGCAAAGATGTCACGGCCTATCACCAAACCCTGGCCCCCAGGTACCTGGGTGTTGCGTTCGAGCTGATGGCCGATCTGATGTCAACCGCACACCTGCGCGACGAAGACCTGACCCCGGAACTGGCGGTGATTCGCGAAGAACGGCGTTCGCGAACCGAAGACGACCCCAGCGGCCTGGCACTTGAGCGTCTCACCGCCGTGACGCATTTGGCCAGCAGCTATCGCACGCCGACTATTGGCTGGATGCATGACCTGGACCAACTCAATGCCAGCGATCTGCGCCATTGGTATGAAACCCGCTATGCGCCCGGCAACGCCACGCTGGTCGTTGTCGGCGATGTGACACTCGATCAGGTCAGGCGGCTGACGCAGCGCTATTTTGGCCATCTGCAAGCACGAACCGTTCCGGGTGCATTACGGCCCACAGAGCTGAAACAGCCAGGCGAGCGCAGACTGACCCTGCATCTGCCCGTCCCCACCCCCCAACTGATCATGACCTTTAATGTGCCAGGGTTGGCCACCGCCAAAAATCGGCGATCCGTGCACGCTCTGCGCCTGATCGACACATTGCTGGGCGGTGCCAGCAGCGCACGCCTGCAAAAGCGCCTGCAATTTACCGAGCAGTTGTTCAGCGAGGTGGCTACCTCTTACGACGCCCTCACACGCGGTGACAGCCTGATGTTGCTGACCGCCAATCTTGCCAGCGCCCACCCTGACGATCTTGACGCTGCCGAAAAGCGAGTCTGGCAACTGATCGAAGAATTGCGAACCAACCCGCCAGCCGCCGATGAGCTGGAACGTGCCCGCACTCATTTGATTGCCCGGCAGATCTACGCGCAAGACTCCATCGTTCAGCAGGCCCAGGGGTTGGCCGCGTTGCAGAGCATCGGCCAACCCTGGCAGTTGCTGGATCAGGATGCGGACGAGCTGGCACAGGTGACACCCACTGATATACAGCAGGCCGCCATGACCTTTTTGACCCGAGAACGCCTGAGTGTTGCGCATGTGTTCAAGGAGACCCGCCCATGAACGATTACCGTTGGCCTACCTGGGTCGCATTGTCAGGTCTCGGCCTGATCGCCTGTCTGTGCGGCGCCCGAACGTTTGCAGACACTTCAATTGTTGCGCCGGCAAACTTCCCCGCGCCACGCCTGGAGTCCCTCCGGGTGCCGGTTTCTGATCCTGCCACGCCACGGGGGCTGTCCATCAAGGGCTGGAAGACCCTGACCGGCACCAAGGTGTTGTTCATCCGCACCACGGAATTACCGATGTTCGATCTGCATGTCAGCTTCGCGGCGGGCAGCGCGCGGGACGGCGGCACGCCGGGGCTAGCCGCCACCACGTTTGGCATGCTTAACGAAGGCGTGCCAGGCAAAGACTTGCCTGCCATCGTCGAAACCTTCGACGGCCTGGGTGCGCAGCTCGAAATGACGATCGATCACGAACGTGCCAACCTGGTGTTGCGCAGCTTGAGCGATGCTCAAAAAAGCGCCCCGGCACTGCACCTGTTTACTCAGATACTCGGCGAACCGTTGCTGACCGACGAGGCTTTACAGAGGGTAAAAAACGAACTGCGTGACCACCTCCTGTTCAGGTCGGAGCAGGCAGGCAATTCGTCCGAGCAGTCAGTCAAGGCATTGCTTGCCCCGGGCAGCCCCTATTCGCTGCCGTTCTATGGCACGAATCAGGGCCTGCAGTCGCTGAGCCGCCAGGCAGTCAAAGACTTCCACCAACGTTTCTACAGCGCCAGTCATGCGCAGATCACGGTGGTCGGCGACCTGACGCTGGACCAGGCAAAAGCCATCAGCCTGAAAGTCAGCAACGCATTACCGGTCATGCCAGTGGGCACGGGGGCTACGCCGATGCCTGCGCTAAAACCGCGGGGCACCAAACGGACCTTCCATGAGGAACAGCCACTGACCCAGACCTCGTTGATACTGGGCCAGCTTGGTGTGTCGCGTCAGCATCCGGACTATGCCGCGCTGTACGCGGCCAACCTGATTTTTGGTGGCACGGCAAACAGCCGACTGATGAACGAACTACGGGAAAGGCGCGGGCTGGTATACGACGTACATTCGCAGAACAGTCACTGGGCCAGCGCTGGCTTGATGACTATTTCCCTGCAAGTGAGCCCGTCATTGAGCGCAGGCATTCTGACGTTGACCCGATCAATGTTCAGCGACTATCTGCGCGACGGCCCGACGCAACAAGAGCTCGACCAAATCAAGCTTAGAGTGACCAACATGGTCGCCCTGGACAGCGCCAGCAACAAACAAATACTCAAGCAATTGGTGGACATCAATCGCCATGATCTGCCACTCGACATCGATTACATCGCCCAGCAGGTGCAACGCCTGACGCTCAAGCAAATCAAAGAGGCGCTAAACCGACACCTGGCTGCCGATCAGTGGCGCGTGGTGACAATCGGGGCAACCGTCAATCAGCAGCCGTTGCCTGCACCGCCGGCCACACCGCCCGGCACATCTTCCAGTGCATGTGTCGCGCCGTAGCAGGCTTTGTGGCAAGTTAGGTTTTAAATTGAAAAGCAGCAGACGACCGGCGTCTGCTGCTTTGCGCAAGACCTAGTCGAGATTTGCCGTGCAACCACGCTCACCTTCCCCCGCCCTTCGTTTCAGCCCGGCCTTTGGCCTGGGCAATCCACACCTGCAAACCCTGTGGGGTCCGCTGTGGCGTAAAACCGTCCATCTTGATCGCCAACGTGAACGCCTGTGGCTTGAAGATGGCGATTTCCTCGACCTCGACTGGCACGGTCCTCACAGTGCCAAAGCACCGTTGGTATTAGTGCTGCATGGGCTGACAGGCTCCTCGAACTCGCCTTACGTTGCCGGCCTTCAAGCGGCGCTCGCCGCGCAAGGCTGGGCCAGTGTCGCCCTGAACTGGCGCGGCTGCTCAGGCGAACCGAATCTGCTGCCGCGCAGTTACCACTCCGGTGCCAGCGAGGACCTCGCCGAAACCATTCGGCACCTGCGCGCCAAACGACCACTGGCGCCGCTGTATGCGGTCGGTTATTCTCTGGGCGCCAATGTGTTGCTCAAGCACCTCGGGGAAACCGGCAGCACCAGCGGTGTGTGTGGTGCGGTGGCCGTGTCGGTGCCGTTTCGCCTCGACCAATGCGCCGATCGTATCGGCCAGGGTTTTTCCAGGGTCTATCAGGCGCACTTCATGCGCGAGATGGTCGCCTACATCAAGAACAAGCAAAGGCAATTCCAGCACGACGGACGCGAGGACGGTATGGCCGCACTGGCGGCGCTCGGCTCGCTGGAAAACATGCGCACGTTCTGGGATTTCGATGGCCGGGTGACCGCGCCACTGCACGGGTTCACCGATGCCGAGGATTACTATCGCCGCGCGTCGAGCCGTTACTTTCTCGGCGAAATCCGCACACCGACCTTGATCATTCAAGCGGCGGACGATCCGTTCGTGTTCCCGCACAGCCTGCCACAAGCCAGTGAACTGTCGGCGACGACTGAATTCCAATTGCAGGCTCGCGGCGGTCACGTCGGATTCGTCGATGGCTCGTTACGCCAGCCCGGCTATTATCTGGAAAGGCGCATCCCGCAGTGGCTGGCGGGCCTGACGTCATGATTGATCAGGCTCGCTCCCACAAGGAAGGGCGTGGTAATTACTCGCCAGTGGCTATGCCACGCGAAGGCTCGTTGATCCACTCGCTCCACGAACCGGCATACAACGCCCCCAACGGATAACCCGCCAGGCACAGCGCAAACAGGTTGTGACACGCCGTCACGCCCGAGCCGCAATACGCGACCAGTGCCGACGGCGAACGCTCGCCAAGCCTGGCGGCAAAGCGCTGCTTGAGTTGATCGGCCGGCAGGAACCGGCCGTCACTACCAAGGTTGTCGGTAAACGCTGCACACTGCGCACCGGGAATGTGCCCGGCAATCGGGTCGATAGGCTCGACTTCACCCTTGAAGCGCGGCAAGGCCCGGGCGTCGAGAAGGGTCAGCGTCGGTTGACCGAGCCGCTGCTGCAATTGCTCGGCGCTGAGCATCAGAGTCATGTCCGGCTGGCTGTTGAAACTGCCACGGACAAGGGTCGGTGCATCCAGGCTCAGCGGCAGACCCGCCGCGTGCCAGGCCTTGAGCCCGCCATCGAGAATGAACACGCCATCACGCTTGCCCAGCCACGCCAGCAACCACCACGCTCGAGCCGCATAGGCTCCTGGGCCGTCGTCGTACAAAACCACATCGCTGTCAGCGTTGATACCCCAGGCTTGCAGGCGCTCGACCAGCGCCGCAGGATCAGGCAACGGATGCCGGCCCGTCACACCCTTGACCACTTTGCCGCTGAGGTCACGCTCAAGATCGGCGAAACTCGCTCCGGCAATGTGCCCCTCGGCGTAGCTACGCTGACCGTAGTCCGGGTCATCGAGGGCAAAACGACAATCGAGAATCACCAGCCCCGGCTGCTCCTTGCGGACATCCAGTGCTGTAGGGCTGATCAGTTGCGCAATCGACATAACGGGCTCCTGTGGAATTCGACAGAACGGTTTACTTCACGTCCTCAAGGGCCTGGGCCAGCGGTACGTAGAATTCTTCGAACAGCGCATTGACCTGATCGCGCGCCTGCTCGGTGACAAACCCGGCTTCCAGCACCAACACCTGATACACGCCACGTTTGATGGCTTGCTCGCTGAGGTGGTTGGAGTTCTCACGGGTGGTGCACAGAAAGCGTACCCAGGACGTCAGGATGATCCAGGCATTGAGGGTCAGCGATTCAATCTGCACACGGTCCATGTCGAGGATCCCGGCGGCCACGAAACCCTCGTAGATCGCCGCGCCTTGAATCACGCAGCGCTGGGAAAAGCGTCGATAACGGGCCGCCAGTTCCGGATCGCTGTCGAGCAGATGCTCAAGATCGCGGTGCAGAAAACGGTAACGCCACATCGCCGACAACAGCTCCTTGAGATAGAAGCGCTTGTCTTCGACCGTCGCGGCGCGCCCCTGAGGTGGGCGCAGGAAGCTGTCCACAAGGCTTTCGTACTCACTGAACAACACGGCGATGATCGCCTGCTTGTTGGGGAAGTGGTAGTACAGGTTGCCCGGAGAAATCTCCATGTGAGCAGCAATATGATTGGTGCTGATGCTGCGCTCGCCCTGTTGATTGAACAGTTCGAGGCTGTTCAGCACGATACGCTCGCTGGTTTTTATTCGTGGGGCCATGGCTTGAGCTTTAATTCAGAGTGCGGTGACGGGCATCTTACGACCTATCCGGAAATGGATAAAACAAAGCTGCACAAGGAAGCCATTTGACTTTCTAGAGTACAGACTCTAAAAATCACCCCATTAAAATAATTCCGGAGCCCACTATGACTGCCGATATAGCCTACCTGCAAACGCTGCAACAACCGCTGGAAGCGCTTGATCGGCAGTTCAACGCGCAACGGGCCGCGTATGCCGCCAACCCGATGCCGCCTGCGGCCCAGCGCCAGCAATGGCTCAAGGCTTTGCGGGATGTGCTGAGCGATGAACGTCAGGCCTTGATCGAGGCGATCAGTGCCGACTTCAGCCATCGCAGCGCCGACGAGACCCTGCTGGCCGAATTGATGCCCAGCCTGCACGGCATTCACTACGCCAGCCGCCACCTCAAGGGCTGGATGAAAGCCTCGCGGCGCAAGGTCGGCATGGCCTTCCAGCCCGCCTCGGCGAAAGTCGTGTATCAGCCGCTGGGCGTGGTTGGCGTCATCGTTCCGTGGAATTACCCGCTATATCTGGCCATCGGCCCGTTGGTCGGCGCACTGGCGGCGGGCAACCGGGTGATGCTCAAACTCAGCGAATCGACGCCAGCCACCGGGCTTTTGCTCAAGGCATTGCTGGCGCGAATCTTCCCCGAAGATCTGGTGTGCGTGGTGCTCGGCGAAGCGGACATCGGCGTGGCGTTTTCCCGTTTGCGCTTTGATCATCTGCTGTTTACCGGTGCCACCAGCATCGGCAAGCATGTGATGCGTGCTGCAGCGCAAAACCTCACCCCAGTCACCCTGGAACTGGGCGGCAAGTCCCCGGCCATCGTCTCCCGGGACGTGCCGTTGAAGGATGCGGCCGAACGCATTGCCTTCGGCAAAACCCTCAACGCCGGCCAGACCTGCGTGGCCCCGGATTACGTGCTGGTGCCGCAAGACCGCGTCGGCGCGTTCGTCGAAGCCTATCGCCAGGCAGTGCAGGGTTTTTATCCGACCCTCACCGACAACCCGGACTACACCGCGATCATCAACGACCGCCAATTGGCGCGGCTCAACGGTTACGTCAGCGACGCCACCAGCAAGGGCGCACTGCTGATTCCGTTGTTCGATCAAGGCCAGGGCCGCCGCATGCCACACAGCGTGCTGCTCAATGTCAGCGACGAGATGACCGTGATGCAGGACGAAATCTTCGGGCCGTTGCTGCCAATCGTGCCGTACCAGGATCTGGAGCAGGCATTTGCTTACATCAATCAGCGGCCACGACCTCTGGCTCTTTACTACTTTGGCTACGACAAACGCGAACAGAACCGCGTGCTGCACGAAACCCACTCGGGTGGTGTGTGCCTGAACGACACCCTGCTGCATGTGGCTCAGGATGACATGCCATTCGGCGGCATCGGCGCTTCGGGCATGGGCCACTACCACGGCCACGAAGGCTTTCTGACCTTCAGCAAAGCCAAAGGCGTACTGATCAAACAGCGTTTCAACGCCGCCAGACTGATTTACCCACCGTACGGAAAATCCATTCAGAAACTGATTCAGAAGCTGTTCATCCGCTAAACATTCGTCATCGCCGCCGGGTAATAAAAACAATGCACCCAAGCCTGACTGAAACACCTGCTCTGTCGCGCCGTGGCCTGCTGAAATTCAGCCTCGGTGCCACGGCGTTTCTTGCCACCGCCGGGCTTGGCGCCAGCCTCAGTGGTTGCTCGGCGAGCGTCTCGGCCCATGGTTTCACTGTTTTGCGCGATGGCGATCTATTGTTTCTGCGCGCATTGATTCCGGTAATGCTCGACGGCGCCGTGGCCGTCGAGAAGATGCCAAGCGCAGTCGACGGCACTCTCCAGTCGCTGGACTACAGCCTCGATCACCTGTCGCCGGAAATGCTCAAACTCACCCGGCAATTGTTTGATGTATTGGGCATGGCCGTGACCCGTGGGCCGCTGACCGGAATCTGGGGCAGTTGGGAAAACGCCACGCCCGAGGCGCTGCGCCATTTCCTCGATCGCTGGGAAAACAGTTCATTGAGTCTCCTGCGCATGGGCCACAGCTCTCTGACGCAAATGGTGATGATGGCCTGGTACACCCGCGCCGAGTCCTGGGCGCACTGCGGCTACCCCGGCCCGCCCACTGTCTGAAACCGAGGCGCGCCCTTCGCGAGCAAGCCCGCTCCCACATTTGAAATGCATTCCCCTGTGGGAGCGAGCCCGCTCGCGAAGGGGCCCGCTAGAACAACAAAAACAAGAGAGCCTGAACATGCCAGTACCCGACCCGTTCCGCGAAGGCCTCGCCCGTGGCTGGAAAACCTACAACGGCGCACAACTCACGGACGACCTGACCCTTGAAACCGATGTCGCGATCATCGGCAGCGGCGCTGGCGGTGGTACCACGGCAGAAATCCTCAGCGCCGCCGGCTATAAGGTGCTGCTGATCGAAGAAGGCCCGCTGAAAACCAGTTCCGATTTCAAAATGCTTGAAGACAAGGCCTACAGCAGCCTCTATCAGGAAGGCATCGGCCGCATGAGCAAGGACGGCGCGATCACTATCTTGCAAGGCCGGGCGGTCGGCGGTACCACGCTGATCAACTGGACATCGAGCTTTCGCACGCCAGAACCGACCCTCGAACATTGGGCCAAAGAACACAGCGTCAAAGGTCACAGTCCGGTCGAAATGGCGCCATGGTTCGAAAAAATGGAACAGCGTCTCGGCGTCGCTCCATGGCTGGTTCCGCCCAACGCCAACAACGACGTGATCCGTAAAGGCTGTGAACAGCTCGGCTATAGCTGGCACGTTATTCCACGCAACGTGCGCGGCTGCTGGAACCTCGGTTACTGCGGCATGGGCTGCCCGACCAACGCCAAGCAATCGATGATGGTCACGACCATTCCGGCCACCCTGGAAAAGGGCGGAGAGCTGCTTTATCTGGCCCGCGTGCAAAAGCTGTTGATCACCGGCGACAAGGTTTTCGCCCTGCAATGCGTCGCCATGGACGAGCGTTGCGTCGAACCGACCGGGCGTTCCATCACCGTCAAGGCACGGCATTACGTACTGGCCGGCGGCGGTATCAACAGTCCGGCGCTGCTGCTGCGTTCGGACGCGCCAGACCCACACAAAACCTTGGGCAAACGCACATTCCTGCATTTGGTGAACATGTCCGCCGGGCACTTCGACGACGTCATCAACCCGTTCTACGGCGCGCCGCAGTCGATTTATTCCGACCATTTCCAGTGGAAGGACGGCGTCACCGGCCCCATGGGCTACAAACTCGAAGTGCCGCCGCTGCAACCGGCGCTCGCGGCCACCCTGCTCGGCGGTTTTGGTCAGGACAACGCGCAGCGCATGGCCGATCTGCCGCATACCCACGTCATGCTGGCGCTGCTTCGCGATGGGTTTCACCCAGACAGCAGCGGCGGCAACGTAGAGCTGCGGGGCGACGGCTCGCCAGTGCTCGACTATCAAGTCTCGCCCTATGCCTGGGAGGGGTTGTGCCGGGCATTCCACAGCATGGCCGAGATCCAGTTCGCGGGCGGCGCCAAAGCAGTGATGCCAATGCACGCCGACGCGCGTTATGTGAAGACCCTGGCCGAGGCCCGTACGTTGATCGATGGTTTGCGCCTTGAGCTGTATCGCACGCGGCTGGGCAGCGCCCACGTCATGGGCGGCTGTGCGATGGGCGAAGAGCCGAAAACTGCCGTCGCCGATAGCCTTGGCCGTCATCATCAGCTAACCAATCTGTCGATTCACGACGGCTCGCTGTTCCCTACCAGCATCGGCGCCAACCCGCAGTTGTCGGTGTACGGGCTGACGGCACAATTGGCGACGTCCCTCGCCGATCGACTGAAAAACCCATGAAAAACCGGATCATTCCCATCGTCTATAGTGCTTTGTTACCCAACAGGCGACTTGGCCGACCGGGACGGCTGCGATACCATCCGACTCCCCAACGGACTCCCGCCAGGACGACGCGATGAACCGAGTGTTGTACCCAGGTACCTTCGACCCTATTACCAAGGGCCATGGCGATCTGGTCGAACGCGCCTCGCGCCTGTTCGACCATGTGATCATTGCTGTCGCTGCCAGCCCGAAAAAGAACCCGCTGTTCCCGCTGGAACAACGGGTCGAACTGGCTCGCGAGGTCACCAAACACCTGCCGAACGTAGAAGTGGTCGGCTTCTCGACGTTGCTGGCGCATTTCGCCAAAGAGAAGAACGCCAATGTGTTCCTGCGTGGTTTGCGTGCGGTGTCGGACTTCGAATACGAATTCCAGCTGGCCAACATGAACCGCCAACTGGCCCCGGATGTGGAGAGCCTGTTTCTCACCCCGTCCGAGCGTTATTCATTCATTTCTTCGACGCTGGTGCGCGAAATCGCCGCGTTGGGCGGCGATATCAGCAAGTTCGTCCACCCAGCCGTGGCAGACGCCCTGACCCTGCGCTTCAAGAAGTAACGACCGTTCAAACGGCGCCCGCGTGCACTGCGGGCGCCAATGCGGCACAATTGCGCGCATTGATTTATAGCGCCCGGGCCTGCCGCCCCGGCTGGAGTGAGCATGTCCCTGATCATCACCGACGATTGCATCAACTGCGACGTCTGCGAACCCGAGTGCCCAAACGCCGCCATTTCCCAAGGCGAGGAGATCTACGTGATCGACCCGAACCTGTGCACCCAGTGCGTCGGCCACTACGACGAACCGCAGTGCCAGCAGGTTTGCCCGGTAGATTGCATTCCACTGGACGAAGCCCATCCTGAGACTCAAGAGCAGTTGATGGAGAAGTACAACAAGATTACCGGCAAGGCCTGATCTGACCGCTTTGTAGCGTTTCTTCGGGCCTCCTCGCGAGCAAGCCCGCTCCCCCACTGGAATGCATTCCAAATGTGAGAGCGGGCTTGCTCGCGAAAGGACCATCAGCAACCGCGCGGACTTCAGACCCGCTCACTCGCGCTGCTCAAAGCCCTCCCCCGTGCACCCCAGACACCGCACAAACGCCGCTTTTGCCGGATCAACCACCAACGCCTGCCCCGCGTCGCCTATCCCGCCACCCAGCGCGGTAAACGGCAACGACACGACAAACACGCCCGCCCCGATGACCGTCGCCACGACCAACAAAGGTCGGGCAATCAGCAGGTCGCCGATCATGGCGTAGGCCGGTGGGTTCTGGAGGGTGTAGCGCGGATCACCGCTGCCGTTTTCCGTGGCTTGAACAGCCAGGCTGGAACACAGCAGCAATGCGACAAGGAGCACTTGCGAGGACTTCATGGCACGATCCTTCGGGCTGAACAGTGAGACAACTCACTATAGACCGTGGGATTTTTTCAGCTTCCTGCTTCAGGTCTGGCAGCGCGGACAGAAAACACTGGCACGCTGGCCAAGCTTCACTTCACGTAGCCCGGTGCCGCAGACCTTGCAGTGTTCACCGCCGCGACCATAAACAAACAGTTCCTGCTGGAAATACCCCGGCTGCCCGTCACCCCCGATGAAATCGCGCAACGTGGTACCGCCGCGTTCGATGGCGGCGGCGAGGATGCGTTTGATCTCGATCGCCAGTTTCAGATAACGTCCACGGGAAATGCCACCGGCCTCGCGGCGCGGGTCGATCCCTGCGGCAAACAGCGCTTCGGTCGCGTAAATATTGCCGACCCCGACCACCACCGCGTTGTCCATGATGAACGGCTTGACCGCCATCGTACGCCCGCGTGACAACTGGAACAGCCGCTCGCCATCGAACAGATCGGTCAAGGGCTCAGGCCCGAGACGAATCAGCAACTCGTGATTGAGCGGATCGTTGCTCCACAACATCGCGCCGAAACGCCGTGGATCGGTGTAGCGCAGGGCCAGGCCCGACTCCAGCTCGATATCGACATGCTCGTGCTTGAGCGCCGGCAAACCGACCTCGACCAGGCGCAAATTACCTGACATGCCCAAATGGCTGATCAACGTACCGACTTCGGCATTGATCAGCAGATACTTGGCACGCCGCTCGACCAACACGATGCGCTGCCCGGACAGGCGCACATCGAGGTCTTCGGGAATCGGCCAGCGCAGCCGGCGGTCACGCACGATCACCCGGCTGACGCGCTGGCCCTCCAGGTGCGGGGCAATGCCCCGGCGGGTGGTTTCGACTTCGGGCAGTTCAGGCATGGTGTCCTCGAATCAACGCGCGCCGAGGTCGCGGATCGTTTGTTTGAGCGTTTCGAAGTCGTAGTCCGACAGCCCCATGTAATCGAGAATCATCGGACCGATGCTTTCCCACTCGTAGTCTTCTGTCTGGTTGCCCAGCACCCGGTACGAAGCGCAGATGTGCTCGGCCATCTTGAGGATCGCCAGCAGGTTTTTCATCTGATTGTCGTGCGACGACTCATCCCTGAAGATCGCCAAGGCATTGTGGTGATTGGCGATTGACGCGCTGACATGCTCCGGCAGACGCCAGGATTTGGCGGTGTAATAACCGACCACAGCATGATTGGTGTTGAACTCGCTGTTTTCGGTGTCCACCACCCGACATTCGGCATTGGCATTGGCGTAAGCCTTTTCCAGTACCGACATGTAATGGGGGAAGCGCTGCAGCATCAACGGCACACCGCAATCGTGAAACAGGCCCAAGGCATAGGCTTCGTCACTGGCCTGAATGCCGATGCGCTTGGCCAGCGTCAGGCAAGTCATCGCCACATCCTGGGCGGTATCCCAGAAACGATTGAGCGTGACAATGGTGTCGTCGTTCAACTCGCCCTTGATCGACTGCGCGTTGATCAGGTTGACGATCGAACGGCTGCCCAGCAGATTCACCGCGCGCTGGATCGATGTGATCTTGTTGCTCAAGCCGTAATACGGCGAGTTGACAATTTTCAGCAGCGAGCCGGACAGACCGGGATCCTGGGAGATAAGTCTGGCGATCACCTCCAGGTCCGGATCGGGCATGTACTGCTCCATTTGCAGATCCACCATGATCTGCGGCTGCGCGGGCACGCTGATGCCTTGCAGGGATTGTTGAATCTGTTCGGTGGTCAGCTCTTGGGACATAAGTACACACTCTGGGACAGGCGGCGATTCTAACGCTTAAAAACCGCAAGACGACACCTCAGTGGGCATTTGTCAGGAACTTTCATTCAAGCCCTGGCTTCGGAGTTTTTGATACCGACCGGATAATTGAAACCCGCTCGGTGGCAAATTCGCGGCTCGCGAAGGCGCATCGGCGTTTCATCGCTCATCAAACCCGACATAACTCGCAACACGGTATACTCCCGCTCTTTTTTCCGGAGCGACGTCATGTCCCTGCCTAGCTTGCGCCTCAAAGCCAACGCCGACCGTCGCCTGCGCGCCGGTCACTTGTGGGTCTACAGCAACGAAATCGACGTGACCGCCACGCCACTGCATGGCTTCAATGCCGGCGACCAGGCCATCCTCGAAGCGGCCGGCGGCAAGCCGCTGGGCATCGTGGCAATGAGCCCGAACAACCTGATCTGCGCCCGCCTGCTGTCGCGCGACATCAAGGTGTCGCTGGACAAATCGCTGCTGGTGCACCGCCTGAACGTGGCTCTGTCCCTGCGCGAGCGTCTGTTCGACAAGCCGTTCTATCGGTTGGTCTATGGCGATTCCGACCTGCTCCCAGGCCTGGTGGTCGACCGTTTCGGCGACATCCTGGTCGTGCAGATCGCCTCGGCGACCATGGAAGCGCATAAAGAGGACGTGATCGCCGCACTGACTCAAGTGCTCAAGCCAAGCGGCATTCTGTTCAAGAACGACTCCGCCGCCCGTGACGCCGAAGGCCTCAACCGCTACGTCGAAACGGTATTCGGCCTGGTACCGGAGTGGGTGGCACTGGAAGAGAACGGCGTGAAGTTCGAAGCCCCGGTCATTCAAGGCCAGAAAACCGGCTGGTTCTACGATCACCGCATGAACCGCGCACGCTTGGCGCCTTACGCCAAAGGCAAACGCGTACTCGACCTCTATAGCTACATCGGTGGCTGGGGCGTGCAGGCTGCAGCGTTCGGCGCCAGCGAAGTGTTCTGCGTCGATGCCTCGGCCTTTGCCCTTGACGGTGTCGAGCGCAACGCAGCGCTGAACGGCTTCGCCGACAAAATGACCTGCATCGAAGGTGACGTTTTCGAAGCCCTGAAGGAACTCAAGGCCAGCGAAGAACGCTTCGACGTGATCGTGGCTGACCCGCCGGCGTTCATCAAACGCAAGAAAGACATGAAAAACGGTGAAGGCGCCTACCGTCGCCTGAACGAACAAGCCATGCGCCTGCTCAACAAGGACGGCATCCTGGTCAGCGCTTCGTGCTCGATGCACCTGCCGGAAGATGACCTGCAGAACATCCTGCTGACCAGCGCCCGTCACCTGGATCGCAACATCCAGTTGCTGGAGCGCGGCGGCCAAGGCCCGGATCACCCGGTACACCCG
Organism: Pseudomonas sp. NPDC087615; assembly: GCF_044743445.1. Classification (NCBI taxonomy): domain Bacteria; kingdom Pseudomonadati; phylum Pseudomonadota; class Gammaproteobacteria; order Pseudomonadales; family Pseudomonadaceae; genus Pseudomonas; species Pseudomonas sp. NPDC087615. The sequence continues at coordinate 72,038 of NZ_JBIUWM010000016.1, forward strand.
GCGATCAACGAAACCCGCTACATCAAGAGCATCACCTGCCGCCTGCTGCCTAACAGCTGATCAATGCGGATGACGGGGAGCCAGCAGGCTCCCCGTTTGCTTTCCGCCCGCCCCTGGCGAACTCTGCGCCACCTCTACGTCAATAATCACGACTTCCTACACGGACTTTCCTACTAGAGTGAAGGATATTTCCTTACGCCTTTTAATTATTGGAAAACACCCTACAAAGTCCACCGCCAACCAAAGATAGTTCCGACAAAATTACTGGAACATTCCTACTTAATATCCACTTGCCAATATTCCATTACAAACTATTATGAAGTTGTCACCACGAGGTGACTTCAACTATCAACGAACAAGGAGTTCACATCATGAAAAGCATTTCTCTGGAAACCAACAAAATCGCAAACCTGGCTTTTCTGGTTGCACCTAAAGCCCGCTAAGTGAGTCAGGACGCCGTGGAGTGCCGGCAACGCGGCGTCCTTTCGACTTCATCCAGAGTGAATGAATGCCATGCACATATACCCTTATCTATTTATATTGCCGCGCTCGCCCGGACTAATAGTATGGAACTACAAAGACCACACCCAACATGAACTTGACCTGAACTATTCAACCCGCCTCGCCCAACTAATAAGCAACCCCGACCTCTTCGACCCACACAACATAATAGACACGCAACTATTAAGCGCGGGCATTCTAACCGTTTCAAAAATAGACAACCCGCCATGGGGCTGGGATGAACTGTCGAAGATCTATCACATCGGCACTCAAAACATTCCCTGCGAACACAGCCCGCAGAATATTCATGAGTGGTCCAGGCTATATCTGGCGCACTGCAACGAGGTATTGGCCACCCCGGCCCCCACAACAGACCGGCCCATGCATGCGGCCGAACAGCGCATCGCTTTGCCCCTCCCGCGAGGATTGAACGACGACAGCCTGGGCAATGCGCTGCTCCAGCGCAAAACCTGCCGCTCCTACACCGGCGCAGCGATGACGCTCGACGACGTCGGCACCCTGCTTTACCTATCACTCGGTTACCTCCATGAGCGCGACCTCAATCGCGACGACAGCATTGCCCAAGACCTTGGCGCACGTCGCAGCAGTCCGTCCGGTGGTGGCCTGAATGCGTGCGAAGGGTTTCTGCTGGTGCGCAACGTCGACGACCTGGAGCCCGGCATCTACGCCTATCACCCTGCCGAACACACCATCAGCCGGGTCAATCCCCTGCCTCAACCAGCGCTGGGCGACTTGCTGGGCGGCCAGCACTTCATCAACAACCTGCCGCTGGGATTGTTCATCACCGCTCGATTCGACCGGCTCTGGTGGAAGTACGAGCACTCACGGGCCTATCGCATGGCATTCGTTGAGGCGGGTCATCTGTCGCAGACCTTTCAACTGATCGCCACAGCACTGGGTCTCAACACCTGGTTGACCGGTGCATTTGCCGACAAGCAGGTCGAAACACTCCTCAAAATCGAGGGAAGCGCTGAACAACCTTTGTTCTTTGTTGGCTGCGGAGAAAGTGACGGACAGGTGATGTGCCAGGAAATGCGTGATCTCTTGCGCGAGGTACAAGCATGACCCTCCTTATCCCGGATTCGAACGAAGTACCGGTGTCATGGGCGCTTAAATTCACCCTGGGGGATTGGGACAGCCGCGCCTCGGTACGCAGCAGTGCCCACGACTATCAATTGCCGGACGACGTGCTGCAGCAACTGCAAACCCGCTACTGGTTTCCACCGGCCTTTTTGCCTTATCTAGCCCACCCGGCCATCGAGGCCGCCGGACGCGAGGTGCAACACCGACTGACGGCCAACCATCTGGTGCACTTTCTCGATTACACCACCCTGCTCGAACATCGCATCGTCAATCGCGCGGTTGAGGTCATCGTTCATCGGGAACTGCCTATCTATGTGCCTCTGCCAATGAAACACGCGGCGCTGCAACTCTATACCGACGAGGGCTACCACGCGCTGTTCTCCAATCGTCTCGCGGAGCAGATCGCCGGGTTCTACGGGATGAGCGCGCGTCCGGCGATTCCGAAGCGGATCACTCGCATGAACGCACTGATCGCCCGCACCCCGGAGAAGCACCGTGCACTGGCATGGCTTCTGCTTGGCTTCGTCTCGGAGACCATCATCGCCCGGGAGCTGCTGGACGTCTGTCGCGACAGTCTGGTGTCCAGCGTGAACGACATGCTGCGCGATCATCTGGCCGACGAAGCCCGCCACAGCCGCTACTTTGCCGAAGTGTTCCATTACTTCTGGCTTTCGATGAACAGTCGCCAGCGCACGTTTGCAAGCAGAACGTTGCTGGAGATCATCGGGCTTTTCTTCGAGGTCGACGAACGCTGGCTGCAGCAAAGCCTGCGCGGTGCAGGCATTGCCGACAGCGACGTGATGGACATTGTCGCCAGCATGGCAACGGTGCAGGCCAACCGCGCACGCGCACGTTCAGGCTCCATCGCTACGCTGGATGCACTGCGCAAGGCCGGGTTTTTCGCAACGCCCCATAACCAGACACTTTTTGCCAAGGCAGGACTGATCGATGGATAACGGAAAGTACGCGGTAACCACACGCCAGCGTCGCGGGGCTGTCGGCCTGTTACTGGCAATGGTGCTACTCGGCGTGTTTCCACTGGATGTCCTGCTTCCATCATTTCCGGCACTGGCGGCGCATTTCCGCAGCACACCGGCGGACATCGCGCTTTCAATCAGTCTGTTCGCCGTGGGCATCGCATTTGCCCAGTTGTTGATCGGCCCGCTGTCCGACGTGATCGGACGCAAGGGCTTGTTGCTCGCAGGCATGAGCGTATCGATGCTCGGCGCCTTCGGTTGCGTGATGACCGGCGACTACACGCTGTTCCTGATGTTCAGGGTGGTGCAGGCCTTGGGTTGTGGCTGTTTTGTGCTGTCCCAGGCACTGGTGCAGGACCTGTTCGAAGTCGAGGAGCGTGATCGCTTGCGTATTCTGATGGTCACGGCCACCGGGATTTTTATCTCAGTGTCGCCGCTGGCCGGCACCTTTCTGCAAGCTACCCTTGGCTGGCGCGGCAGTTTCGGGGTATTCATCGCGCTGGCCGCCACGGTTCTGATCAAGGCCTGGCTGTTTCTGGAGAACACTCGCCCTGTCGTCAGCGGCACGCACCCGGGTTTTCTCAAGGCCTATCGGCGGGTGCTGGGAGATTTCGACTTCGTCGGCTACTGGCTGATTTCAGCCTTCGCATTCGCCTGTCATTTTTCCTTTATCGTGATTTCCCCACTGATTTTCATGGATCAACTGCAACTGTCGGCCTATGATTTTTCGCTGATCCTGCTGGTGTACGGCGCCGCGTATGTCGTCGGCGGCATCATCGCCACCGTACTGAACCGACGCATCACGCCGGGCCGGCAGATCATCACCGGGCTGAGTCTGATCCTGCTGTCAGGATTGGTGATGCTCTATCTGGCGGCCAACCATGCACTGGCCCCAGCCACGGTTTTGATCCCGATGCTGATCTGCACGGCTGGCACCACCATCGCACGACCGGCAGCCACCTCGCGGGCCATGGGCCTGTTTCCCGAAAACGCCGGCACGTCCGCTTCGGCTGGCAGCACGATCATCTTCATTTGCGGCGCAATGATCAGTGCATTGATCAGCCTGAGCCCGGCCAACCTGCAATCCACGCTGGGTTACTGCTTCGTGTTGCTCAGTTGCGTGGCTCTGGCGTTGAACAGGGGGATCAGCCGCCGCGCCAACATGCTCAAGATCAACGCCACCGCGCAACCGGACGGGGATTAATCCTGCCAGTCGTCATCCCGCAACCACCGCTGGCACTGCAACAACACTTTGCGCCATTCCCTCCAGACGCCAGCGGTGTAGAATCGCCAGATTCATCGCCATTCATCCCCCGGCGGGTTTATGAGCTCAGGCTGAGACCAGCGGCGATCCCGCAACGTCATCGGCCACTTCCAGACACACGGCCATTACCGGGTGTTCCAGACGTCAATAGAAGCTCACTTCCCCTTTGATACCTGATTAGCCGCCCGGAGTGCTTCAATGCCTGATTACCGTTCGAAAACATCCACCCACGGCCGCAACATGGCCGGCGCCCGCGCACTGTGGCGCGCCACCGGGATGAAAGATGACGACTTCAAAAAGCCGATCATCGCCATTTCCAACTCGTTTACCCAGTTCGTGCCGGGCCACGTGCACTTGAAAGACCTGGGCCAACTGGTCGCTCGCGAAATCGAACGCGCCGGTGGCGTCGCGAAAGAATTCAACACCATCGCCGTGGATGACGGCATCGCCATGGGCCACGACGGCATGCTCTATTCGCTGCCGAGCCGCGAGATCATCGCCGACTCCGTCGAATACATGGTCAACGCCCACTGCGCCGACGCCATCGTCTGCATTTCCAACTGCGACAAGATCACCCCGGGCATGCTGATGGCCGCCCTGCGCCTGAACATTCCGGTGATCTTCGTTTCCGGCGGCCCGATGGAAGCCGGCAAGACCAAACTCGCGTCCCACGGCCTCGACCTCGTCGACGCCATGGTGATTGCCGCCGACTCCAGCGCTTCTGACGAGAAGGTTGCCGAGTACGAGCGCAGCGCATGCCCGACCTGCGGTTCCTGCTCCGGCATGTTCACCGCCAACTCGATGAACTGCCTGGTTGAAGCCCTGGGCCTGGCATTGCCGGGCAACGGTTCGACCCTGGCCACCCACAGCGATCGCGAACAACTGTTCCTGCAGGCCGGCCGCACCATCGTCGAGTTGTGCAAGCGTTACTACGGCGACAACGATGAGTCGGTATTGCCGCGCAACATCGCCAACTTCAAGGCGTTCGAGAACGCGATGATGCTCGACATCGCCATGGGCGGTTCGACCAACACCATCCTGCACTTGCTGGCGGCCGCTCAGGAAGCCGAGATCGATTTCGACCTGCGCGACATCGATCGTCTTTCGCGCAGCGTTCCACAACTGTGCAAAGTCGCGCCGAACATCCAGAAGTACCACATGGAAGACGTGCACCGTGCTGGCGGTATCTTCAGCATCCTCGGTTCTCTGGCCCGTGGCGGCCTGTTGCACACCGACCTGCCGACCGTACACAGCCGCAGCATGGAAGAAGCCATCGCCAAGTGGGACATCACCCAGACCACCGACGAAGCCGTGCACCACTTCTTCAAGGCAGGCCCGGCGGGCATTCCGACCCAGACTGCGTTCAGCCAGTCGACTCGTTGGGAAACCCTGGATGACGACCGTGAAAACGGCTGCATCCGCAGTTTCGAACACGCCTACTCGAAAGAAGGTGGCCTGGCCGTGCTGTACGGCAACATCGCGCAGGACGGCTGCGTGGTGAAAACCGCCGGTGTCGACGAGTCGATCCATGTGTTCGAAGGCAACGCGAAGATCTTCGAAAGTCAGGACAGCGCCGTGCGCGGCATCCTCGCCGACGAAGTGAAAGAAGGCGACATCGTCATCATTCGCTACGAAGGTCCGAAAGGCGGCCCGGGCATGCAGGAAATGCTCTACCCGACCTCGTACCTGAAATCCAAAGGCCTGGGCAAAGCCTGTGCCTTGCTCACCGACGGCCGTTTCTCCGGCGGTACTTCGGGCCTGTCCATCGGCCACGCTTCTCCAGAGGCTGCGGCCGGCGGTGCGATCGGTCTGGTGCAGGATGGCGACAAAGTGCTGATCGACATTCCGAACCGCTCGATCAATCTGTTGGTCAGCGACGAAGAACTGGCGGCACGCCGGGTCGAGCAGGACAAGAAAGGCTGGAAACCTGTGGAAGTGCGTCCACGCAAAGTGACCACCGCGCTGAAGGCTTACGCCCTGCTGGCGACCAGTGCCGACAAAGGTGCTGTACGTAACAAGGCGATGCTTGACGGGCTGTAAGCGTCAATCGCAGGAACAAAAATGCCTCGCCAAGTGCGAGGCATTTTTTTGTCTGGCCAGATTCTCCAGACACTGAAGATCAAAACGGTGGGAGCGGGCTTGCTGGCGAAAGCGGTCTACCTGTCAAAAAATCTCTCGCCTGACACTCCCTCTTCGCGAGCAAGCCCGCTCCCACAGGGACTGTCAGTGCACCCGGAATCTGAGCTCCCACAGAGGATCGGGGCTTACTGGATTTCTTCAGGCTTGACGATCACCCAGTTCTTGTCTGCCGTCACCGGCAACCCTTCCTTGGCCTGCGCCGCAGCGTGCTTGGCCATCATGCCGTTCAACTGCGTCATGTATTTGTCTTTGCGGTTGATCCACAAGTGAATGCCGCCCTTGGCCACGTCGACATCGTGGAACAGCATGTAACCGTCGCTGGTTGGGGTGTCGCCACCGACCAGTACCGGTTTTTTCCACTCGTCGATGTAGGTCAGGATGGCGGCGTGCTTGCCGGCCATCCAGGTTGCCGGGGTCCACAGGTACGGCGTCATCTCCAGACCCAGGTTGGCCTTCTCGTCATATTTGCCGGCAGTGATCTGCTTGCGCGCGGTGGTCAGTTCGTTGGTCTCGCGGTTCTTCAGCAGCGTCGTCACGCCAATCACGTTCTGTGGTTTGACGTTGTAGCCGTACTTCGGATCGGCGGCGACCATGCGCACCAGTTCTTCAGACGCGGCGGTCATCACATAGACCTCGATGCCGTTCTCCATCAGCTTGTTGTAGAGCTCTTGCTGCCCGGTGAAGATTTTCGGCGGATTGACGTCGAGCGTCTTGACCACATCGCCGTCGTAATAAGTCGCCGGCACCGGTTTGCCCGAAGCCATCAGTTCATCGACGTAGCCTTTGAGTTCCTTGAGGGTGAAGCCGGAGAACACCTGCGCGACCCACGGGTAGCAGACCATGTCGTCGACTTCGCAGAGGCGATAGTAGTAACTGAACAGGCTTTCCTTGTGGTCGGCGGTGTCCTTGAACGGAATCAGTTTCAGGGAGGGGTCGAGTTTGTCGCGGGTGATCAGGCCCTTGTTTTCCATGAACGGCAACAAGGACTCTTCCAGGTCATAGCGGTAACTGGTGTTGTCCATGTCGAACACCGCGTAGTTACCTTTGTTGGCGTTGGCGGCAATCATCGCGTCCAGCGCCTTGGCCTGATCGGCTGGCCAGTGTTTCAAATCGGTGGCGAACGCCTGACCGGCCAGACCTAAACCCACAGTCAGTGCGACAGCCAGAAATTTCGGTGCAAACTTCATAAGCCCTTCTCCCTGATCAAAGAGACCGACGGTAACAAATAAGTGTGACCGTTTTCATCTGTCAGCGACCGTCCACGTCTCCATCACGCCAGATGCATTCCCCAGAGCGACGCCCACTTATTCCAAAAGCGACTATCACCATACGTTTTCGGTATTAATTCATTGGAAATCAAACTGTTAGGCTTGCCGGTTCGCAGCAGCCCCGCAAGGCTGCTGGCAAAGTCTTTCCTGGAGTTCTCATGAATCTACCGTTGATTCTCAACCTGCTGGTGTTCCTCGCCCTGCTCTTGGGTCTGGCACAAACCCGCCGCACCCAATGGAGCCTGGCGAAAAAAGTCCTGCTCGCGCTGACCCTCGGTGTCACGTTCGGTATAGCTCTGCACGCCGTTTACGGGGCGGGCAATCCAGTGCTGAAAGCCTCGATTGGCTGGTTCGATCTGGTCGGCAACGGTTACGTGCAGTTGCTGCAAATGATCGTCATCCCGCTGGTGTTCGCTTCGATCCTCAGCGCGGTGGCTCGCCTGCACAACGCCTCGTCGCTGGGCAAAATCAGTTTCCTGACCATCGGCACGCTGCTGTTCACCACCGCGATTGCGGCGTTGGTCGGTATCGGCCTGACCAACCTGTTCGGCCTCAGCGCTGAAGGTCTGGTGGCCGGCACCCAGGAAATGGCCCGCCTGCAAACCATTCAGACCGACTACGCCGGCAAGGTCGCCGACCTGAATGTGCCGCAACTGCTGCTGTCGTTCATCCCGCAGAACCCGTTCGCTGACCTGGCGCGGGCCAAGCCGACCTCGATCATCAGCGTGGTGATTTTCGCGGCGTTCCTTGGGGTCGCTGCGCTGCAACTGCTCAAGGATGACGTCGAGAAAGGTCAGAAAGTGATCAACGCCATCGACACCCTGCAAGCCTGGGTGATGCGCCTGGTGCGTCTGGTGATGAAGCTGACCCCGTACGGCGTGCTGGCGCTGATGACCAAAGTAGTTGCTGGTTCCAACCTGCAGGACATCATCAAACTCGGCAGTTTCGTCGTGGTGTCGTACCTCGGTCTGGGCCTGATGTTTGTGGTGCACGGCGTGCTGGTGTCGGCGGCCGGGATCAACCCGCTGCGTTTCTTCCGCAAGATCTGGCCGGTGCTGACGTTTGCGTTCACCAGCCGTTCCAGCGCGGCGAGCATTCCGCTGAGCATCGAAGCGCAGACCCGCCGTCTGGGCATTCCACCATCCGTTGCAAGCTTTGCTGCATCGTTCGGTGCGACCATCGGCCAGAACGGCTGCGCAGGCCTGTACCCGGCGATGTTGGCGGTGATGGTAGCGCCGACCGTGGGCATCAACCCGCTGGACCCGCTGTGGATCGCGACGCTGGTGGCGATTGTCACGCTGAGTTCGGCCGGTGTGGCGGGCGTGGGCGGCGGTGCGACGTTTGCCGCGCTGATCGTGCTGCCGGCGATGGGCTTGCCGGTGTCACTGGTGGCGTTGCTGATTTCGGTTGAGCCGCTGATCGACATGGGGCGTACAGCGTTGAACGTGAGTGGAGCGATCACCGCCGGGGCGATTACCAGTCAGGTGATGCAGCAGACCGATAAAGCACTGCTGGATGCCGATGAGCATGCGGAGTTGGCACAGGCTTAAGTTGTTCTTTGCCTGACCTGCCCTCTTCGCAAGCAGGCTCGCTCCCACATTGGATCTGTGATCGACACAAATCCCCTGTGGGAGCGGGCTTGCTCCGGGCGGCGTTCCGACGAAGCTCTTAAGCTTTTTCCCAGACCTCGAAGGTGTAGGCGGGCTTATCACCTTCAGCCGGATTCGGCACATTCGACACCAGTTTCCACTGGTTACGATCGAACTCCGGAAACCACGCATCGCCCTCCGGGCTCAGCGCCACACGGGTCAGGTACAGACGATCCGCCTGCGCCAGCCCTTGCGCATACAACTGCGCGCCGCCAATCAGCATCAGCTCATCGACGCCCTGCGCCTTTGCCCATTCTTCAGCGCGAACCACGGCTGCCTCCAGCGACGGATAAACCTGCGCACCTTCGAGCACCAGATCGGCCTGGCGGCTGACCACGATGTTCAAGCGCCCGGGCAGCGGACGACCGAGCGAGTCCCAGGTCTTGCGACCCATGATGATCGGCTTGCCCAAGGTCGTGGCCTTGAAGTATTTGAAGTCCCCCGGCAGGTGCCAGGGCATGCTGTTGTCGACGCCGATCACGCGGTTTTCACCGAGGGCTGCGATCAGGCTGAGGGGGAGTGTTTTAGTCATGCCGGCGAGGATACCAGAGCCTCGCTTGACCCGATAAGCGCCACAGCGGTTATGCTCACGGCTCAATTGAGCGACGGGATGCCGCGTGACACAACTGACTCCACTGCAAAACCTCTGGTTGACCGAAACCGTGCGCCTGCGCGAAGAACATGCCGGGCCGCTGGATGACCTGGAAGCCAATCGTTTGGCCCGCGCGGCCGGCGGTGATTTGCCGAGCCGTATTCAACGCCGTGCGCTGTGGCTGGCTGAGCGTGACGGGCTGACGAGCGCTCTCAAACACTGGCTGCAAGGCGCGCGTCTGGCGCTGCTGTTAATGGTGGTGCTGGCCTGCGTGACCGGTGCCGGCATGGCGTTTTCCACGCTGGGTGACGGCACGCGCCCGGTGAATATTTTCTGGGCGTTGGGTACGTTGCTCGGGGTGAATCTGATTTTGCTGTTGAGTTGGGCGCTGGGACTGTTGTTCGCCGGGGAACATGGCGCCGCACTCGGCCGGCTCTGGCTTTGGCTCAGCGAAAAATTCGCCCGTGATGCGAAAGCCGCGCAGTTGCCCCCAGCGTTGCTCGTCTTGTTGCAACGCCAAAAACTCAATCGTTGGGCGATCGGCACGCTGGTCAATGGCCTGTGGCTGCTGATCATGCTCAGCGCTTTGAGCATGCTGGTGTTGATGATGGCTGCCCGGCGCTATGACTTCATTTGGGAAAGCACGCTGTTAGGCGCCGACTTCTTCGCCGCCCTGACGGATGCGTTGACGGTCATTCCCCATGCCTTGGGTTGGAGCGCGCCGCGCGTCGACATGATTCGCGTGACGCTGGACACCGACTACAACCGTGCGTTGGTTCGCCAGTGGTGGGCCATCTGGCTGGTGGGCGCGGTGCTGATTTATGGCGTCTTGCCGCGTCTGATACTGATGCTGTTCTGCCGCTGGCGCTGGAAACGGGGACGTGACCGCTTGCATCTGGACCTGAACCTGCCCGGCTACGCCCAACTGCGCGAACGCCTAATGCCGACCAGCGAACGTCTCGGCGTTACTGACGCCGCGCCTGATCAACTGCATCGCGTCGAAAGCGGCGTCAGTGAACACGCCAGCGAAGGCGCATTGCTGGTGGCGATCGAACTCGACGAGCAACGCCCATGGCCGCCGGCGCTGCCGAAAAACGTCAGCAACGCCGGCGTCCTCGACAGCCGCGAATCACGCAACAAACTGCTCGAACAACTCAGTCGCTTTCCCCCGGCGCGGCTGGCGATTGCCTGCGACCCACGACGCTCGCCGGATCGCGGCAGCCTCGCGCTGATCGCCGAACTAGCGCGCAACGCCAGCGCCACCCGCGTCTGGCTGCTGCAAGCACCGCCCGGTGAAGCGCTGGACGCCGAACGCCTCGGCGACTGGCACGTCGCGCTGCAACAACTGGATCTGCCCTTCGTCGATTGCGCGCCGTTGAACTGGCTGGAGAACGGTCATGACTGATGCCTTCAAAGCGCCGCTGAAACTCGCCGTGGTCGGCCACACCAACGTTGGCAAGACTTCGCTGTTGCGCACGCTGACCCGCGATGTCGGTTTCGGCGAAGTCTCGCATCGGCCGAGTACCACCCGGCATGTCGAGGGCGCGCGGCTGTCGGTGGACGGCGAGCCGTTGCTCGACCTCTATGACACGCCGGGGCTGGAAGACGCCATCGCCCTGCTGGATTTTCTCGAACGTCTGGAACGCCCCGGCGAGCGCCTCGACGGCCCGGCACGACTGGCGCGGTTTCTCGACGGCAGCGAGGCGCGCCAGCGTTTCGAACAGGAAGCCAAAGTGCTGCGGCAACTGCTCGCCTCCGACGCCGGCCTGTATGTGATCGACGCCCGCGAGCCAGTGCTGGCCAAGTACCGCGATGAACTGGAAGTGTTGGCCAGTTGCGGCAAACCGCTGCTGCCGGTGCTCAATTTCGTCAGCAGCGCCAACCACCGCGAACCGGATTGGCGTGACGCGTTGGCGCGTCTTGGTCTGCATGCGCTAGTGCGTTTCGACAGCGTGGCGCCGCCCGAGGATGGTGAGCGACGGCTGTATGAAAGCCTCGCCTTGTTGCTGGAAAACGCCCGGCCGCAAATGGAACGCTTGATTGCTGATCAGCAGGCACAGCGACTCGCCCGGCAGCACAGTGCAGCGCGGTTGATTGCCGAATTGCTGATCGACTGCGCCGCGTGCCGCCGCAGCGTGGTCAGCGAGGCGGAGCAGGAACAGCAAGCCATCAGCGAATTGCGCAAGGCTGTGCGTCAGCGCGAACAGAAGTGCGTCGAAGCGCTGCTCAAGCTGTATGCGTTTCGCCCGCAAGATGCGGCGGCCAGTGATTTGCCGCTGCTCGATGGGCGCTGGGGCGATGACCTGTTCAACCCGGAAACCTTGAAGCAACTCGGTGTGCGCGTGGGCGGCGGGATCGCTGCCGGAGCGGCCGCCGGGGCTGGCGTGGATTTGCTGGTGGGCGGCATCACCCTCGGCGCCGCCGCACTGGCCGGTGCGATTGCCGGTGGTGCGCTGCAAACGGCGCGCAGTTATGGCAGTCGCTTGCTGAGTAAGATCAAAGGCCAGCGCGAGTTGACGGTTGATGACGCAGTGTTGCGGCTGTTGGCATTGCGCCAGCGGCAATTGCTATTGGCGCTCGATCAGCGTGGGCATGCAGCGCTGGACGCGGTCCAGGTTGCAACACCGCAGGACAAAACCTGGCGCGAAGGCAAGTTGCCGGAGGCGCTGAGCAAGGCGCGGGCGCATCCGCAGTGGTCGTCGCTGAATCCACAGGCGAAGTTGAATCAGGCCGAGCGGCAGGAGCAGATTGAGTCTTTGGCTGAGGATTTGTAGCGCCTGAACCAGCCTCTTCGCGAGCAAGCCCGCTCCAGCAGGAAAACGCATTCCCCGGGCTTGCTCGCGAATGAAGGCCTTGTGACCTGCCATCAAATGTCCCCCAGCAACTGCGCCACATTGCGCTCAGCCATCGCCGGGCCGACGCTCATGCCGACACCGGTGTGCATCAGCGCCACACTCAGCCCCGGCGCCGGGCGCAGGAACGAAAACGGCCCAGGCCCACGGGCGCCATAGACACCCTGCCAGCGCTCGATCACTTGCACCTTGCAGCCGAGAGTGTGTTCGGCCAGTTCGAGCATCCAGGTGTCGACTTGCTCGGCGTTGAACGGCGACAGATCGCTGCCGTAGTGGTGCGAATCGCCGATGATCAACTCGCCATACGGTGTCGGACTGATCAGCAGATGAATGCCGTTTTCATGCAGGTGCGGTTGTTCGCGCAGGATCTGCGCCTGCACCGCCGCCGCTTCCGGCAAGTCGGCGAAGGCGCCGTAGTGCACGCCGCTCAACCCCGTGAGCAAGGCGTGTTGCAGGTTCAGCTCGACTTGCGGTTTGGCGCGGAGCATTTGCAGGCGGCAGATTTGCGGGTCGAGCGCGGCAATCGGCTCGGCCAGCAGGGTCTGATAATCGTGGCCGGAGCAGACGATGATCTGTTCAGCGGTGAAGATGCCGGCCGTGCTGTGCAGGCGCCCCGGTTCGACGTCGCGTACCAGCGTCGAGAAGTGAAACTCGACGCCGAGGTCGCGGCGCAGGTATTCGATCAACGCCGGGATTGCTTCACGCGAGTACAGCTGTTGATCGTCGATGCCGTGAAGTGCCGCACGGTGATGGCTGAACTGGCCGTGGTAGAGATCGCGCAACGCGGCGCCGCGCAACAAGTCGACGTTGTAACCGTGTTCCACGGCGCGACCGGCGCAAAAGGCTTCGAGCAGGTGTTCTTCAGCTTCAGTGCGGGCAAACAGGTACGAGCCGTTGCGCTTGATTTGCAGGCCGGCGAGCTGCGCCCAGTCGCCCCAGATCTCGCGGCTGGCCTTGGCCAGCTCCAGCATCGGCCCGGGTGGCTGGCCGGTGACCAGTGCCTGGCCGAAGTTGCGCACCGAGGCGCCGAGGGGCGTGGCCGTGCGTTCGAAAACGGCGACCTTGAGGCCGCGTTTGGCGGCGGCGTAGGCGTGGGACAAGCCGAGAATGCCGGCGCCGACGATGAGCAGGTCTTGGTGCTGTGTCATTTAGAGGTGCTCTGAATGAGAGGCCGTCATCGCTGGCAAGCCAGCTCCCACAGGTATCAAGGTGTTCACAAAATTCGTGTTCACCGCAAAACCCTGTGGGAGCTGGCTTGCCAGCGATGAGGCCCTGTCAGTCGATTAAGATCTTACTTGGCGACGACTTTCTCGGACTTGCCGTCATAACGCTTGCGCCATTCGGTGAGGATCTCGTCGCGATGCTTCGAGGCCCAGGCGAAGTCGTTCTTGATCAAACGCTGCTCGTAATCAGCCGGCAATTCCGTCTGCGGCTTGGCAATCCCCGGCTGCGCGAGTACGGCGAAGTTCTCCTTGTACAGATCCATCGCCTCGGCGCTGGCGGAGAAGTCGGCGAGTTTCTTCGCGGCGTCTTCATGCGGCGTGCCTTTGATCACGGCCGTGGCTTCGATCTCCCAGCCCAGGCCTTCCTTCGGCAGGATGATGTCCAGCGGCGCGCCCTGGCGCTTCAACTGAACGGCCGGGTATTCGAAGGAAATACCAATCGGGAACTCGCCCGCCGCCGCCAGTTTGCAAGGCTTGGAGCCGGAGTGAACGTACTGGCCGATGTTCTGGTGCAGGCCGTCCATGTACGCCCAGCCCTGCTTCTCGCCGAAGGTTTGCAGCCAGGCGCTGACGTCGAGGAAACCGGTGCCGGACGACGCCGGGTTGGGCATGACAATCTTGCCCTTGTACTCAGGCTTGGTCAGGTCCTGCCAGCTCACCGGTTTGTTCAGGCCCTGCTTCTCGGCTTCGACGGTGTTGAAGCAAATGGTCGCGGCCCAGACGTCCATGCCGACCCAGGCAGGCGGGTTGGCGGCGTCGCGGTAGTTCGCGCCGATCTTGCCCAAATCCTTCGGCGCGTAACTTTGCAGCATGCCTTGCTGGTCGAGGATCGCCAGGCTCGAGGCGGCCAGCCCCCACACGGCGTCAGCCTGCGGACGGGCCTTTTCGGCCAGCAGTTTGGCGGTGATGATCCCGGTGGAATCGCGCACCCATTTGATCTCGACGTCTGGGTTGGCCTTTTCGAAGGCGTCCTTGTAGGACTTCAGTTGCTCGGCTTCGAGGGCGGTGTACACCGTCAACTCGGTTTTCGCCGCGAAGGCATTCAGGCTGAAAGTGGCGAGCACAGCAGCGGCCAGGGCCATAGGCTTGAACATGATCGTTTTCCTGTCTTTTTGAGTTGAGGGTTACGGGAAAAATCAGTGACCGGGCGCGGTTTGCCGCCAGGCCTGGGAACGGCGCAGCAAGCCGCGCGAAGCCCACGCCAGCAGCAAGGACACGCCCGCCGAGGTGAACAGAATCAGGGTCGACATCGCCGCCGCGCCGCCGACGTTGCCGGCGTCATCCATGTTCAGCACCGCCACCGCCGCAAGAATGGTGTCGGGGCTGTAAAGGAAGATCGCTGCGGAAACCGTGGTCATCGCCGAGACGAACAGGTAGCGCACGATGTCCAGCAACGCCGGCAGGCAGATCGGCACGGTCACGCGCAGGTAATGCCGGTACAGCGGCGCCTTGAGTGACAGCGCGGCGGCTTCGAACTCGGCGTCGAGTTGGCGCAGCGCGGTGGTCGCGGTCATTTGCGCGGTGGTCAAATAGTGAGCAATGGTGCAGACGATCAGCAGCGTCATCGTCCCGTACAGCACGTGCAGCGGGTTGCCGGTGAGGTTGAAGAAGAAGACGTAACCCAGACCGAGCACCAGCCCAGGCACCGCCATCGGGATGAAACTGAGCATGCGCAGAGTCAGGTTGAGGCCGCGTTGTGTGCGGGTCTTCTCCATCAGATACGCGCCAGTGAAGATCAGCACGCTGCCGATCAGCGCCGTGCCCAGCGCCATCTTCAAGCTGTTGCTGTAGGCCAGCCAGCCACCGCCGGCGGTTTCATTGAACTGGTAGTGGTTGAGCGACAGCGACAGGTTGTAAGGCCAGAACTTCACCAGTGACGAAAACACCGCCATGCCGAACACCAGCAGCAACGCCGCGCAGATCAGCAGGACGATGACCAGATAGCAGCCATCACGCAGTTTCGACGGCGCAGGTTTGAACACTTGGGCGCGGCCGCTCATGGAATCGCCATGACGACGACGCAGCCAGGCGTCGACGCCGAAGCTGAACAGCGCCGGCAACAACAGCACCATGCCGATCAAAGCCCCGCGACCGAACTGCTGCTGGCCGACCACGGCTTTGTAGGCTTCCAGCGCCAGCACCTGATAGTCGCCACCGACCACCACCGGCACGCCGAAATCGGTGATGGTCAGGGTGAACACCAGACAGAACGCGGCGAACACAGCCTGTCGGGTCGCCGGCCAAGTGATGCTGCGAAACGCCTTGGCCGGACTGGCGCCCATGCTCGACGCCGCATCGAACAGCCGCGCATCGGCCAGCGACAGCGCCGACAGCAGAATCATCAGCGCATGGGGAAAGGTGTAGATCACCTCACCCAGCACAATCCCCCAGAACCCGTAGATGTTGTCCGAGAGCAGCCCGCGCAACAGGCCTTGATTGCCGAACAGATAGACCAGCGCAATCCCCGGCAGCATCGACGGCGCCATCAGCGGCAGCAGGGAAATCCCGCGCCAGATGCCTTTGGCCGGAATCAACGTGCGTTGCAGGGCGTAGGCAAACAGGTAGGCCAGCGGTACGACGATGGCCGCGACGCTGAGGGAAACTTTCAGGCTGTTGCCGAGCAGCCAGTGGAAATTCTCGCTGGTCGCCAGTTCTTTCGCGGCGAGCCAGCCACCGCCCTGTCCGGCTTCGCTACTGAAGCCGCGCCAGAAGATCGCCAGTAACGGCAACAGCACCGCAACGCCAAGCAATACCAGCAGCAGGAGTTTGCCGCCGACGACGAAGATGCGGTCGCCGATCTCGGCACGAGAAGTCTGACGCACCTGCTTATGCGGGAGCGGCAGCGCGAGGGGGCTGCTCATCAGGCAAACACCTGCAGGCTGCGCGGCGGCAAGGCGACCATGATCTGCTGGGCGCCGAGGCGCGGCATGGCCTCCGGCGCCAGTTCGGCGAGCAGTGCATGGCCCGGCAGTTGATCGAGTTCGAAGCTCATGCGGCAGCGGTTGCCGAGGAAGGTGATCTCGCGCACTTTGGCCGGGAACAGGTTTTCTTCGTGTACCAGCGGGTTGACGTTGATCGCTTCGGGGCGGCAGAACAGCCGGCCCGAGGCGCCGCTCACGCTGCCATCCGCCAGACGCACATCCATCCCGCCCACCCGGGCGTGACTGTCGCTGCTGCGCTGGAACGGCAGCCAGTTACCTTGGCCGACAAACTCGGCCACAAACGGTGTGGCCGGGCGGTTGTAGATGTCCTGCGGGGTGGCGTACTGCTCGACCCGGCCGTTATTCATCACGGCGATGCGGTCGGCCATCAGCATGGCTTCGTCCTGATTGTGCGTGACCATCAGAGTGGTGATGCCGAGGTTGCGTTGCAGTTGGCGCAGTTCGGTACACAAATGCTCACGCACCCGGGCGTCAAGGGCCGACATCGGTTCGTCGAGCAGCAGCAGCGACGGTGCCGGGGCCAGAGCGCGGGCCAGCGCAACCCGTTGCTGTTGGCCGCCGGACAATTGGCCGGGGTACTTTTTCTCACTGCCGGTGAGGCCGACCAGTTCCAGCATCTCACCGACGCGGCGGCGCACTTCATCGCGACCGCTGCCGGCGAGGCCGTAGGCAATGTTCGCCTCCACCGTCAGATTGGGGAACAGTGCGTAGGACTGAAACAGAATCCCGTAGTCCCGGGCCTGCGGGGCGAGATTCGAGACATCGCGGTCACCGAGGTACAACTCGCCACTGTCCTGCTTTTCCAGACCGGCGATGCAACGCAGCAACGTGGTCTTGCCGCAACCGGACGGGCCGAGCAGGCAGACCAGTTCACCGGCGGCGACGTCGAGAGAGACGTTATCCAGTGCGGTGAACGCGCCAAAGCGCTTCTGCACGCCGCGCACTTTCATCGGTGCGCCGGGGTGAGTCAGGGTGGTTGCGATGGCAGGATTCATGGGACAGACCTCATCAAGCAGATGAGGCCAATCCTAGAGTTGTAATGCGTCCGTCATGTGGCAGTGAGGCAAAAACGGCTGATAGTGGTATTCGGGGATTTGGGTTCAGGGGCTTGTTCTGTATTGCCTGGCCTGTCGCCTTCGCGAGCAAGCCCGCTCGCACAGGGGGAACGCATGCCAATGTGGGAGCGGGCTTGCTCGCGAAGAGGCCCAGACATTCACCAAAAGATTCAGGCGATCGACACCTCTAGCCTCCACTCAGCGGCACA